>CACYGT010000033.1:16282-34033 GCA_902774075.1 uncultured Bacteroidales bacterium | reverse complement strand
CTCAACGGTAATGCCCATAACTTAACAGGTACTCGTGCTGTGATGGGTGGTGGAGGTGTGCTGGTTAGTAATGAAATCATTACTGATCAATCCAAGCGTATTGATATGGTGGGTAATGAGCTGCGTAACTGCCGCCTCGCGAATAACTCTGCCCCCAAGGGTGCTGCGATTTATGTAACCGGTGATGGTAAGAAAAATCCCTTTGAGTTATGCTATACCGAATTGAAGGTGGTGAACTGTATTATCCGCAATAATACAGCGGATTACGAATCGGGGAACAACGGCGTTATTACCGCAAACGGCCGTGCATTCATTGATATTGACCATTGCGATATTGTCAATAATGTCGGCTATCCGCTTCAATCGGATAATAGGCATTGGAAATTAAGCTATATTAACTTGGAGCATTACCATGGATGCATCCGTGTGGATAACTCGCTTATCTATTGCAATGGAACGGAGGTATTGAACGACCGCTCTACGCTGGAGTCAAGCGATGTGCTGTCCGTAAATCCGGAGGGGCAGGATTATGTATTCGGTACGTATAATATGTTCGATACCGATATCCAGCTCCATACCTCCGATGCTACCCAGCCGCATGGCTTCTTCCAAAATGGTTTTAGTCTGTCCATTGAATGGGGCTTACCTGCAGGAATGCCGGCGAATCATCCTCTGAATTTGGTAATGCCGGCGGAGAAATATAACCAATGTAACCTCACGCGTACTGACCGTAGTGCCGCGACATACCCTGCTTTCGTCAATCCGTCGCGTAATATCGGCCACTCGGTAGAGGGCGACAGACCGTTGTACGGCGGTAAGGTATCGTTCATTCCGCTCAATAACAACCCCTGCGTCAACGCCGCTTCTGTTTCAGCTTACGGAGCGAACAATGTGACGCGTCCGGAAGCAGAAGATTTCGACTTGACGGATTATACCCGCCGTAACTACGGTGGCGAACCGGATATAGGTGCGCTCGAAGATACCGACCTGCCGATCAGCGGTTCGGTCATCTATGTCACGCCGGATGGCGCCGGCAAACGCGATGGTTCGTCTTGGGCGAACGCCATCGCCGGTAACACCGTGTATGTACTGAATGATATAGCCGGTCCTGCCCTTGCAGACGGCGACCAGATCGACCCGGAGCTTACTTGCAACCGTGTCCTCGACAGCGAAGGTAACCCTATCCTCACCACCAATGAGAAATACAACGGCGGTTGGGGTAAAATATGGTACACCGACAAGCGGACAGGGGCCACATCCACCACTACTACCACTACGGCTTGGGTTACAGAGAAAAATACGTATGTTGGTGGTCCGCAAGCAGGTCAGACGATAGTAGTACATGACGGCACTACACCGACAGAAACAACTAACACTGTAATTAATAGTAGCGGTTCTGTCATGCCCGGCTTTATCGCGGGTTATGATTATGACCCGCGCTACCCGTATGGTGAGATAAGTGGTGCGTCTCGTTCGTTCTGGAGAGCGAACCCCTACCATAATGGTACAGATTGGAATAATGCAGCCAATTATGCAGACAGGTTTGCTTTTATCGCGGCATGTAACGAAAACGGCTGGATCAATAATACCCGCGCGGAGCGGTATGTGGGCGGTCTTCAGTATGCCGTAGAGAAAGCGTCTGCGGCGAACAAAACTTATCATAGCGACTCTGTACAAGTATGGGTTGGTGCCGGCACGTATAACGACTATAAGGGATTCATTATGCGTGACTCTGTCACGGTATTAGGTGGTTTCCCTGCTACCAAATACAGTTCCCCCGGCTTGACAGAACGTCAGGCATTGATGTCGGATGTGATAAATATTCCTAAATCCAAACCGGCAGAGAAATTAGATGCTACGGACTATGAGTCGATTCTGCAGATATCGGAAGTCAACCCGATCATTGGACACGACTCACTGCTGAATAAGGATGCTGTTAAGTATTGGGACGATGACTATGCCTATTCCGAGACAACAGATACGCACAATTATGCCTATAAGACACGCCATATAACCAATACTTGGAGATACACTTCCGTGGAAACGGATGTGACAAGTAGTTGTATTAATTATCCTCTTTTCACTGGTGGCACTTTGGGTGGAAGTGATGGGCATAAAGTATATGGAACAGATCCGGCGCCGGCAGATAAAGACGTTTGGCACTTTACATATCCAACAGAACAGAAATATTACTATTTGGAGGTGACCGAACAGAACGGTACATTGCGCATATATGACTATGATTCCGGAGAGAAAATAGAGGATAAATCTTCTCGATGGTGCCGCTCCAGCAATGGTTCATTAACGGGGATGCATATGTATCAAGCCATGAAAAACATGGAGGCAGGAACCTACAAACTGACATTGGATATGATGGGTGGATACCGTGCCGGTAGTCCGTTTGACATCACTACGCCATCCAATATCTATTTGCATATTTTAGACGCTTCAGGTAACGACTTAGCCGATCCGGTCTTGTTGAAATGCCGTAGTTATAAAAGTCCTACCGGTAACACAGCCGCCGATGTCCGTCTTACTGCCTTCCGCAAGACGATAGAGTTTACGGCTCCCGGTTCCGAAGATATAACGATTATGGTGGAGGTCCTGGACGGTACGAAAAATATAGGAGCCACTTACCCGAAAACACCAAGTGGTGGAGACCCTGACCCTATACCGTGGAATTATAAGTGGGATAATGGTACAGAGGAAAACCCGAGTCAGGCTTGGGGTACGAAAAACCCGAACCGTCGTGAGTTCTTTATCACCAACCTGAAACTGAAGAAGGTTGATGAGACACAATCGTCTTATACGCTTGCCGATGAGGATATAGATGTTGTTGAAAATGATACTATTGTACCAGACCCGCATGCATCGGAAATCAATGCCTCTACTGTTTATGAGTCGAAAAAGCACCGTATCACGCTCCGCAAACGTGTATTGACGATGCCGGATGTGTGTGTACCTACTTATGGTGCCGGTTCAGTGGGAGACCCGGCTGGTATTGGTAATGGTAAATTAGCCGACGGTTTGGCGCACACCGACCGCGTTTTTGGAGATACAAAAGCTCTGCGTACTGCTGCAACTCTTGCAAAAGAAGAGGATCCGCACTATGTAGAATATAACGAAGCCAATTGGGATGGTTTCACGATTCGTCACGGCTTCCTCACCGACGAAGCTATGGCGCACGGCGGCGGTGCAGGTGTGAATATGTACGAAGGTGCACACCTGCGGAACTGTATTGTAATCAACAATATGTCCCACTGCCCGCGTGTAAAGGGCGGCGGTCTCTTCTGTGATGGTGCCACTTCGACTATTGAGGGTTGCTTCGTCCTCAACAACCAATCTACACTGAGTTCGAAACTGACAGCCAGCCAAAATCAGATTTTCGCAGGCGGTTTGTTTATGTACGAGGGTACGTGTTTCAACACCCTCTTCGCCAATAACTATTCTTACGGTTCATCAGGCGGTGTAGGATTCTGCGTAGGACGTTTCTTCAACAACACCATTGCGTATAACACGGCTACTCTTGTAGAAGGAAGTATCAGCGGTGGCGCTATCTCGTTAGCCACGGAATCCAATCCGAACCTCTTTGTGGCAAACACCATCGTCTTCGGTAATAACGGTATTGCCATCCGTGACCGTGCTGCCGCTGTTGCAAAAGTGAACCCGTTCCTCTATTGCTATATCCAGTCTGAAAAAACACAGCCAAATGATGCAACTAAGAAAAATGTGACTAACTGGACTGAATCGGCAACTGATAACTACGGTACAGGTAATACCTTCCTGAATGGAGTCGCTCCTTCGGCAGCCAATACGCCTTTCGCAGCGGACTTTGACGAGAGCGGAAACTATGTTGCCGGTCGTGCCGCTTCGCTCAACGACTTCCGTCTGCGCGACGGTATAGGTTGCGTCAACCATGGTACCGAGGAGTTTGCCAGCGAGTTCTATGACGCATTGCGGCATAAAAACATATCCGATGCAAACATCAAGAAGATGTATGTTTATCAGTCAGTCTTGACAACAGTTCTGCCTTCCAATGATGTAGCGTTCGCCAAACGTGTGCAGGACTGCCAGATTGATATGGGTGCGTACGAGTTCAACGCGGCTTACTCTATCAAGCCGGATACGACGACTCATCCGGGTCAGGCGATCTTCTACGTGACCTTCAATGCGCACGGAGGTGACGCTTCGGCTGATTCGCCGGAGAACGCAGCTTGTAAGCAGAAGTTGCAGTTGGTTCTTGATGCCGCAGGACGATACAAATACAACCTGATGACCTTGGCTAAATATGACAAGGGCGAGGCGGGTACGTATGTGGCAGATCAGCCGAATAAACACTGGAATGTAGAAGTATGGCTTGAGGGCGATAATACGAACAGCACCGTCAGCGGCGAGTATGCCGAATGGTACACTGCGACGCGTTCGACCAAACATAACATAGATAACTACATCGATAACACCCTCGACTACTCGTTCATCATCCCGCACGGCGTACAGATTAAGGGCGGATATACTACGGATTTCACGGGCCGCGACCCGCTGACCTATCGTACCGTCCTCTCCGGTAAGATCACTTCTTCTACCGGCGCGGAAGGAAATACCTTCCATGTCGTGACTTTCACGAACGACCTCTTTACGCCGGATGAGGAGTACTATATGGACGGAGATGATCCGATCCTCAATCAGTTAGCGACCCTGACGGACGAGAAAGACCGCGCCGTATTGGACGGTTTATTCATCATGAACGGTCACGCCAACTCGCCGGATCTGGTTGACCGTATCGGTGCAGCCGCTGTCGTGACCGATTATGCCCATATCCGTAACTGCGTTATTCAAGAGAACACTGCGGAGGCTTACGGCGGCGGTCTCTACCTCAAACCGCTCGCACTCGTCAGTGGTACAATTATCAAGAATAATACGGCAGAGACCGGCGGCGGTATCTATATCGAAGCACCGGCATCCGAGAACTTAGACTCCTTGGCACGTGTTTATTCCTCTACGATATGCGAGAACACAGCTCGTTTGAGCGCCGGCGGTATGTATTTCGATAACACCTATGCCCGCATCAATTCGACGGCACTATGGCATAATGATGCAAACGACAACGCCAACATCTCCGGTGTCTTCTCGCGTTCCAGCGAAGAGACGGACTACCCGCTGACGTTCTGCGCCGTAGAATCCCGTCGTCTGGAAGGACAAGGAAACGTCGAACTCTCGCCGACCGAGACGGAAGGTGTCCGCTGGGATAGACAGGATCCGTTCAACGCCATCCTCTATTACCCGATAGAGATGTCCTCGACGCTGAGCCGCGCCGGTATGACCTACAAGCAGTGGTATAATAACATGAGTAGGTTTACCACGCTGGATTCGATCGATATAGCCGGTGTGAGCCGTACCAAATGGCTCTCCGACGGTTCGGAGCGTGGCTACGCGTGGGGTTCGGATATCTTGGTAACAAAGAATAACGACTTCATCGAGATCGGCGCCCGCGCTATCAATAAGAACTTCGCCATCAACGTCGATCAGAAATATGTGATGAACCGTCTGTACGTCATGCATACCGACCTCATCAACTCCGAGGCGGCGCGTGCCCTCCAGGATAATACCCTCAATAACGATACCGCGAATATGTACCGCCAGATGGGTTCCTGTATCCTGAACCCGTTCCACCGTCTGGGTGACGCGTTTGACTATATCATCGCGGCGCGTAAGGCGAACCCGGCGCTCTATCGTAACCGTGTCTTCTCGGTATTCATCGAGCAAGGTACGTACTATCCGTATCATAACGCATACGGCGAGCAGGACGAGGTACGAAACAATACCTTCCTTGTGCCTGAGGCTATCTATGTCATCGGCGGCGTCGATTCGCGTCCTGATGACCACCATTACGGTCAGGAGGGTTATTTCGATATGTTTACCGGTGCGGCTTACGGTGATCCGAACAGAGATGTAGATGTACAGATCAAACTGCCGAGCGGTGCCACCACATCCTATACTATCAACGCCTCATCGCTGGACTCCATCCGTCTGCGAGATGACCGTCACCGCCCGATGCGTGATAACAACCTCAACTCTGTCATCGAGCCATGGGAGTTAGAGAGGCAGACGATCCTCTCCGGTAACGCCGTGTCCGGCGAGGATTTCACCCACGTCTATCACGTCATCACCATGCACGCCGACTCTACCCATGTCGGCCCGCAGCCGCTGAAGTTCCGCCATATGAACCCGGAATTTAATCGGAATAATCTCCGTCCGGGCATCCCGATGCTGATCGATCCGATTCCGATGGATCAGCCGGATCTATTCGCCGATGAGTTAGACCAGTCTATCCTCGCCCGTACCGTTGAGTTCGACGGTATCCAGATCACCGGCGGATATGCGAACCACCTTAATCCGGAGGATACGCTTCGTCACCCGTACGTGAAGAAGACCTATTTCCGCGGCGGCGGTATCTTCGTCGATGGTAACTGGACCAGCGACTTCGATGAACCGGGAGATGTATTGCCGAACGTGACCGAACCGGCGAAATATAATATTCCGATCGTCGTGGAGAACTGCTTCTTCACTAACAATATGGCCGGTAACGGCGGTGGTCTGTATTCCAACGGCGGTATCTACATGTATGGGTGCCACTTCACGCAAAACTACTCGCAAGGCCCGATGACCGATGTGGACCAGCACTTCATCCCTTGGACCGCCGGAGGATGTATCGCTACCAACGCCGTTTGCGATGTGGGTAACACCCTGTTCGATAACAACGAAGCGCGCCGCGGACTCTATCCGATTACCGTCTCCGGAGACGAGGAGATCCCGTACGCCGATGCCCGTCAGGGCTTCGGAGGATGTCTCTCCGTGGCGGCGCAGAGCCGTATGCGTGTCATCAACTGCCATTTCATGAAGAATAAAGCCGTAGCGTATCCTTCGATCTATAACTTCTACTCCAATAACCGCTACTCCGATCCGGACTCCATGCAGTTTGCATTCAATACCATCTTCTGGGGTAACGAGGTATTCGAGGTGGCTAATCTGGATGAACTGGATTATATCGTACCGCCTTCGGCACAAACGATTAATGACTTCAACACCCGCTACAAAGGTTCTCGCAAGGGTGTCTTCCACTACGACCCGGTAGAATGGGATAAATACGAGAAACTTTTCCATGAGTACGACAGCCTCTATACCCATTTTGCCGCCGAGAACGATACGTTCAATACCCAGGTGACGACCAAACTCGCCGAACTCCGTGCGCAGGGCGATAAGTTGGAGGGACTCTATTTCTGCTCGTACCGTAAGACCTATGGTCCTACCGGCATGAAGCCGACGCAGGAAGGATACCTGTTGACAAGAGACGAACAGCGTGCCTTCCTCGATCCGCGAAAGAAACCGGTGCGTACAAAGACAGTGCATGATTTCCCTGTAGAGAGATACGATAACCTCTTTACCTACGTCCATGGCAATAACAACACGCTGATCAACCCGATCAATACCGCAACCGACGGCCCGAACTTCAAACAGCCTACCTTCGTCGCCGGTATCGATGGTTACATGCAGAACGCCGACTGGCTGCTTGCCCGTATGAACCTGACGACCGACCAGGGCTGGGGTCACCTCAAGCAGACCGTCACCCGTGGTGTAGGGTACTTCCTGACCCGCTATACCGGGAAAAAACAATTCGATACATTCGTCGAGGCTCTCGAGGCTGCGAACACCGAGTTGGGCACCGATACCTGTACCGCGTGGAGCGTACTCCCTGTCCGCGGTCTGCCGATCGCTACCTTTGATGATGTACAGGATCCGCCCGGAGCCATCTTTAACTGGTACTCCAAGCGATACGGCGCCTATATGTCGGATGTCAACGCCCCGCTGCCTATCAAGGACCAGTATTACATGGCGTACTCCCGTACGACCAGCGATGATGAGGTATCCGGCAACATGGATCGTATCTCCAAACACCCGAAAGCCGGTGAGACCGATGTCTATATTGACATAGGTATCTACGAGTACCAATATGTGCAACTGGATATCAAGGGTCAGGAGATCGATACAATGTGGGTAGCGACCAAAGCCAAAGACCCGATCAAACAGGACGGTTTGACATGGGAGACACCTATTACCGACCTCCAGACGGCGATCGATATCCTCATGTCGTCTCATAACAACCACGACAAGTATATCTGCCTCATGGGCGATGACGAAGGAGGTACCTTCTCACCGCAGAACGTGATCGATAACCGCCGTTCGTTCATCATCACCTCCAATACGCTGGAGCCGCTGTTGCCCGATAGTGCCGAAGCGGACTATGACTACGGTGTGAACAGCCTTACCTTCCTCGGCGGATACAGCTTTGACGTCAAGGATAAGCAGCGTGACCCGCAGGCGAACCCCGTGATCATCGAGATGCCGAATACCGGTACGGCGGCGCAACGAAACCAGTTGTTTGTCGTCGAGGATATGACGCGACAGATGGTACAAGCGAACTGGCAAGGCGAATATACCTCGCGCGACAGCGTCGTCATTCCTATCGTTTTCGACGGTATCACCTTCATTAACCCCTACTCTACCAAGGAGCCGGATCCCGATGCGTATAGTAGCCTCGGTGGACAGATGAGTAAGAAAGGTGGCGCCGCAATCTATTATCGCTGGCAACGCCGATACGAAGGCAACGATGGAGTCTATACGCCTAACTTCAACATGGCGCTCCATCCCGACTCCGCACTCATCGACGGAAACAAAGTGACCCTGCCCAAGCTCACCATATCCAACTGTATCTTCATGGATAACGGTGCGCGGACAGTAAACAAGTTAGAGCGCTCTCCTGCCGTCCGTATCGACCACGGAGGAGGTAGTACCCTCATCGTCAACACACTCTTCCACTCCAACGCCGGAGCACCTGTTTATGCCCGTACCTTCGATATCCTAGAAGAGGAGAACGACTTGGCTAGAGTACCGAACGACGTCATTATGGTCAATATCACCTCTGCCCTCAACGACGGACATATCCGTCTCGATTCCAAAGACAGCGAGGTGCATAACTCCCTCATCTGGCTCGATGACCTGAATAACGATACGACGGTACAGCTCCAGATGGGTACCGCTACGCCGGGTATCTATGACCAATGGGACAAGACCACCAACAAAGACCGCGAAGGTATAGAAAACCGTATGACCAATAATGCCGTATGGGGATGCTTCATGCAAGCCGGTGAGGACCCGTGGGGCAACGATAGTCTTGTGACGACCAACAATGATATCTTCGGCGGTCCGGGCTTCGTGCAGCCGTATGTATTGGCTTCTACTTCGGAGCAGCGCCGCGAGCGTAGTTTCCGTCTGAACCCGTCTCTGATCACTCATGAGAAAGCGGATACCACGATTTATCGCGACCGCGTCTTCTTCCACACCTATCCGGACGATGGAGGTCCAGAGCTTTACTGGAGAAGGTCGAACGGTTTCAAATCACTCACCATCGCCTCACTGGCGAACGACTCCGATTTGGCTGCTAAGCCTCGTCTGTCCGGTGAAGGAATGGAGCGCGGCGCCTACGAGTGTCTGGCTATGCTCCAGCGTGTGCTCTACGTCAATCCTCAATTTAACGAGGAAAGTGCAGGTGATGGTTCTTCATGGGAAAAAGCCTTCGGTCAGGGACAGCTGCAGAATGCTATCGACGCGGCTGCCGTGTATGCCTATATGTATCAGAACCTGCCACGAGAGGACAGAAAAGCCTACGTCTATGTCAAAGGTTCTGGTGATAAGACCGACAACTATTCTATCACAGCCCGTGACGGAGTGTATGTATATGGGTCGTTGTCCAATAACTTCACCGATACAGCATGGATGAATGCGGAGAAGAAGTTCACCAACGAGGAGTGCCGCCGATTCAAGAACTATGTCCGCGCGTCCCGCACCGGTATTGCGACATCGAATTCGCAGACGAGGATTAACTCCATCCATATTACGGGTGACGATTTCACAGTCGGTTTCCTCTTGGATGGCTTCGTCATCACGAACCCCAATGCGCATTTGGCCACATCGCCTGTGCTGATAAACAACGACAAAGCTGTGGTACGTAACTGCGTCATCGTCGATAACCATGTCACCACAGCGGATCACCCGGTGGCTGATGTGCAGCACGGCTTGCTCTATAACTGCCTCATCTACAATGACTCCGCGGATGTGCTGGTTAAGGTAGGCGCTGACGGTCTGGTGCTCAATAACACCATCGTGGCGGATACCTCTATTATAACGCCGCTCGATGCTACGGCTGCGGCGGATGGGGCGGTACAGAATAATATCGCGGGACAGCAATCCGAACTCACGTGCTTTGCACCGTACATGACGGCGAACAACCCTTACACCCTGCCGAGCTATCTGACCAACAGCGCACCGCTCGCCTTCCAGCTCCACGAGCACAGCACGAATATCAACAGCGGTACGATGGATAGTGCACTGCCGGCGCTCTTTACGCCGTACAGGGAAGACAGTGTCATCCTCTTTAAATGGGACCGCGACGTGCTCGGCAACCCGCGTAAGATCAGTACATCCGTTGATATGGGTGCGCTCGAGACATGGTATGTGGCGAAGAACGATGCCCAGGAGATCACGGCGCTCACCAATAAGGTAACGCATGAATCAGTGGCTCCTCTGGAGCGCGACACGGCGTTTACCAAGAACTACGGCGGTAACCAGTACCCGCATCCGGGCTCCGTCGTCTATCTCATGGACAGCGCCGCGATGACGATGCAGTACGAGACCTCCGGTGATTTCCACGAACTCAAGAACGCATCGAACATCATCACCCTCCGTCCGGGATTCATGCTCCTCAAACCCGGCGCATCTTTCTACGGCAACGGACATAACGTTCAGATGGCATATGTAGCCGCCGAGAAAAAACTGGTAGATCAGCAGTACGCGATGACCTCCTTCCCGTACAACTACAACACGGCGAACATCACCGTCACCGACTACGACGATGCAGCCGGTACGGTCACCGCAGAACCCTTACCGTCTGCCTTTAAGTTCAGCACGTACCAGTACAACGGTGAGGCACGTTCGGAGAAAGACTATGTCTTCCAGACCGCTAACTCCACCCTCTGGACGCGGATAGACACCACCAACCGCACCGCTACGGACGGTTACCTCATGAAGTTCGATGCGCTGATGGACACCGTGCTGCGCTTCAATGCCTTTGCGCCGGAGGTCAACCAATATGTCTATACCGAGGATGGCAGCAACAAGACCATCTCGCTCAAGCGATATGACCACCGTACTCCGGGTTCGGGTGCCAGCCTCGACTTCACCCGCGCGGAAGATATGGGATGGAACATGAAAGGTCTGCCGTGGCTCGTATCCGACTACCGCACCGACACCGTGCTTGACGGATATACCTACCTGCGTCAGATGCATATCCCTCATGTGCTCTATATGATGGACGGCTTAGGCGAATATATCGACCATGGACAAGTCTATTCGGCACGTTCGTGGGATAGACCGACGTTTATGTCGATGGGTAACGCCTTCCTCACACAGACCGCGACTACGCAAGAGAGCGAAACCGTCACCTTCTATCAGCCGTATTTCAGCCTTAATGACAAGAAACCCGCGCGGCCGTTATTACTCATGAGAGCAGCCGGTCAACAAAGCGATCAAGCGGATCTGCTTACCGTCATTGCAGACACGGCAGCATCCAAGAGTGTGCAATATACCTACGGCCGCGATGCCCTCAAATGGGGCGCCAATGACAGCACAGCGCAAGTCTATCTGATGGACGATAAACGCCTCTCGCACCTTTCTATCCTCGGCGCTGCTCCGACCGACGTGGATATACCGCTCGGCGTGTCGGTACCGATGCGTGAGAAGACGTCTGTCCTCACATTCGAACTGCCGGAGAAAGATGCTTTTGCCGACTACAAGTACGTATGGCTCATTGACTACCAGCGCAATCGCTATATCAACCTGCTTAAGAACGACTACGAGATCGAACTGGGCGGAGGTGAGTACCATCATCGCTTCGCGATACGTATCGGTACGTACCCGAAGACCGACGAGGACGGCAACCGCAAGTATATCGTCTATACGGCCGACGGAAACCTGTACGTGCGCGGTATCGTACCGGGCGACCAGATAGCAGTCTATTCGCCGACCGGTATTCTCGTTCACTCGACTATAGCAAACGCGAACGAATTCATCCTACCGCTGTATCATCAGTCCGGATTCATCGTTCGCGTCAACGAGACCGCCCACAAAGTGGTCAATTGGTAAATCTCTTTAGATTTCTGCCTTATAGTTAACGAGGTCTCCGTTAAGGAAACTGTCGTAGGCCGTCATGTCGATCAGGCCGTGACCGCTGAGGTTGAAGAGAATGACTTTCTCCTCGCCGGTCTCTTTGCATTGGAGCGCCTCACGGATCGTAGCGGCAATCGCGTGGCAGCTCTCCGGCGCAGGGATAATACCCTCTGTGCGGGCGAAGAGCAGACCGGCGTCAAAGGACTCCAACTGCGGGATATCCACGCCGCGCAGATAGCCGTCTTTGAGCAGTTGGCTGACGATGACACCGGCGCCGTGATAACGCAGACCACCGGCGTGAATATTCGCGGGCTTGAAGTTATGCCCCAGCGTGAACATAGGCAGCAAGGGCGTGTAGCCGGCCGTGTCACCGAAGTCATACTCGAACTTACCGCGCGTCAGTTTAGGACAACTCTCCGGCTCTGCAGCAATGAAATCGACCTTCTTCTCTCCCTTCAGCTGGTGACGCATGAACGGGAAAGCAAGGCCGGCAAAGTTACTACCTCCGCCAAAGCAGGCAATGATCGTATCGGGGTACTCGCCCGCCTTCTCCATCTGTTTCTCGGCCTCGAGACCGATGACGGTCTGATGCAGCGCTACGTGGTTCATGACCGAGCCGAGCGTGTATTTGCAGTTCGGCGTCGTGGTGGCTAACTCAACCGCCTCGGAGATAGCGGTACCGAGCGAACCCGGGTGATTCGGGTCGGCTGTGATGATATCCTTACCTGCGCGTGTGGACATCGACGGCGAGCCGGTCACTGTCGCCCCAAAGGTCCGCATGATAGAACTTCTATACGGTTTCTGCTGCATCGAGATCTTGACCTGATAGACAGCGCACTCGAGGCCGAAAGTCTTGGCGGCATAACTGAGTGCAGCACCCCACTGGCCGGCACCGGTCTCGGTCGTGACATTCGTCACGCCTTCCTCTTTGCAGTAATAGCACTGGGGGATCGCGGAGTTCAGTTTATGCGAACCCAGCGGGTTGACACTCTCGTTCTTAAAGTATATATGTGCCGGCGTGCCGAGCGCCTCTTCCAGCGCGTATGCACGTACCAAAGGCGTCGAGCGGTAGTATTTGTAGCGCTCCAGCACTTCCTGCGGGATATCGATCCACGCGTGCTCCTGATCCAGTTCTTGTTTCGCGCATTCGTTCGCGAAGATATGTGCCAAGTCGTCCGCTGACAGCGGCTCTTTCGTCGCGGGATTCAATAACGGAAGCGGCTTGTTGATCATCTCCGCTTGGATATTATACCACTGCGTCGGCAGTTCATTCTCGTCCAATAAAAATCTTTTTTGTTTTGACATAGTGTGTAAGTTTTTAATATATTGTTGAAAAATTATCCTAATGGATTAAAGATGTCCATATTGAAGGCCCTCGTAAAAGCGTCGACTTTCTTTAAGTTCTCGGCAGTGTCCAACCGGATACCTTTACCGGGCGTCATGAGCAAGATTCGATCACTCAGCGCCAAAGCCAGATCCAACTCGTGCGTAGAGATGAGAATGGTCTTGCCCTGCTCGTGTGCCAAATTTCGTAACAAGCGCAAAATCAATATCCTATGCGGTAAATCCAAATGCGCGGTAGGCTCGTCTAATAAGATAATAGGTGTCTGTTGAGCCAGTGCCTTTGCAATCAATATCCGCTGCTTCTCACCATCAGAATGCGCGTTGAAAAATGAAAGGTGAAAAATGAAAGTTGAAAGGTCAAAGCCTACTTGCTCCAAAGATTTCGCAATAATCTTCTCATCTTCTGCACTTAGTCCTCCTAAAAACGAGGTGTACGGATACCGTCCCATTGCGACCACGTCATGAACGGTCGTGTTATCCATCGAGAGCCGCTCCGTAAGCACCAGCGCGATGTTTTTCGCGTCGCTATGGGTATATTCCCCGCTGAGCGCCGGTTGAAGCCCCGCTAAAGTGCGTAACAAAGTCGATTTACCGCACCCGTTCGGACCCAACATGCAAACCATCTCGCCGGCATTCAGCGAGAAAGACAAATCGGTCTGAACAATATGTTCGCCTCCGGACGCGGTCCGGTACCCAATACTCAGTTTATTCGTAGAAATAGATACGTTGGACACGGCGGGAAACAGATGTTAAAATTTCGTAGGTAATAGTACCGAGTTTATCGGCCAACTCTTCAAGCGGCATATGTTCTCCGAACACCTCGACGATATCACCGGGTCGGGCGTCGGCGCCGGTGACATCCACCATCGCCTGGTCCATGCACACATTGCCCACCACCGGACAACGTTTGCCGCGCACCCACACTTCGCCGCCATAATTGGAGAAGCGTCGGTCGAATCCATCGGCATAGCCGATAGGTATCACAGCAATCGTGCGATCTTCGTCCAACTTCGTGTGTCGTCCGTAGCCAATTGTCTCACCGGCTTTGACGGTTTTGACGGAAAGGATCGTCGTCTCTAACGTGCACACATTGCGCAACTTAGCTCCCGCGAACGAGAAACCGTACATACCAATTCCCAGACGGCACATGTCGAACTGGAACTCGCTGAACCGTTCGATGCCGGCACTGTTGCAGATATGTTTCAATATCGGATAATTGAGCCCGGCTTTCAGCTCTTCTGCACACGAATCAAAGTACTTGATTTGCTCTAATGTGAACGCATCAAACTGCGCCTCGTCCGAGCCTGCCAAGTGCGAGAAAACAGACGCCACACGCACGGCTTTCTGATGATTCAGACGGTCAATCAACCAAGGCATATCTTCCTTGTAGAAACCAAGTCGGTGCATGCCCGAATCGATCTTCACATGTATCGGCACGTACTCCAAGCCTTTGGCTTGTGCGGCGGTAATAACGGTCTTGAGCGATTGATGACTATAGACGTTCGGCTCTAAATTGTTCTCCAAAATCAAGTCCATCGCCGCGACCTCCGGGTCCATGATAATGATCGGTAAGGTGATACCCGCGCGACGCAGTTCCACACCTTCGTCGGCGACCGCAACCGCCAGGTAGTCCACGAGTCCGCTGGCCTGCAACGCCTTGCTCACTTCCACACTTCCTGCGCCGTACGCAAAGGCCTTCACCATGCACGTCAACTTCGTCGTCGGTTTCAACTTACTGCGGAAATAGCGCACGTTATCCACGAGCGCCGAGAGGTTCACTTTCAATACCGTCTCGTGGGTCTGCTGTAAGATCCGACTCGCAATCGTCTCTTCATCGTATCCAAGCGCACGCATAACAGCCGCACAGGTACGCACGTTCTGGTGCGTGGGATCTTCTATAACTGTATCCGCGTGCGCGAACAATTTCATCTTCTCTTCGCGTTTCGCCTCCAGCGATGCAAAACCCTCATCGTGCTCATGGCCGATATAGGTGATCACGCCTATTGTCGGGCGAATGATCCGCTCCAACTTCTCCATCTCCCCCGGTTGACTTATTCCCGCCTCAAAGATGGCCAATTGAGCATTGCTATCTGCGAGTTGCCACACAGAAAGGGGAACTCCGATTTGGGAATTGTAGGATTTGGGCGAACGCACGATGGTATAATCGTCTTTCAGCAGCTGGTATAACCACTCCTTAACTACCGTCTTTCCGTTCGAGCCCGTGATACCGATCACCGTGCCGGTAAACTGACTCCGCACATAAGCCGCCAATTCCTGCAACGCCGCCAAAGCATTGCCCGTCGCAAACGCCTTCACGCCTTTCTCCCTCAACTCAGGGATATACCTCGCCCCATCGTTCTTCTCTGTCTTGATGGCAAAGAACAAGGTCTTCTCCGGCTCTGCGCCCAACTGTCGGCTGTCCGTCAACAGCTGTTTGATCTCCAATTGGTCCTCGCCCTCGATGCGCGCGATGCTCCCAATAACTTTTTTTATCTCTGCTAGTTTCATTTTCGTTAACCTTTGCGAGCGCAAAGGTACTGCTTTTTTCTGACATACGCAAATAAAAAATGGTCAACAGAATGTATAGAATAGGAATAACAACATTTTTTAAGAAAAATTGCATATATATTTGCGTATGTCATTTTTTTGTTGTATCTTTGCAGCGAAATATTCAATTATTCGCTAAAAACAGACGGGCCAACTGGACAAACGGGCAACAACATGTATGGGAACTCTACTCTTACTCATCATCTTTGGAGCTGCTATTTACGTATTGTGGTTCATGAAATTTAAGCTTGCTGACGGCACGGAAGTAAAAGGGTGGCTGAATAAATTCCTGGAAGAGAAAAAAGGTGCTGCTAATCAGCCTGTTAACCAGCCTGTTAATCAACCCAGTAAGAACATCGACGATGCCGATGACGACGTTAAAGTGAGCCACCAAGGCAGACTGCATCTTGGCGACCAAAGCCAACTGAAAGATTTCGAACAGGCCCTGGATATTGTGGAGAGCAATGATGCTTTCAGCGACGCATCTACAGACGCCATGGAGGAGTATGTAGCGTGGATGCTGGTCATGACCGGACGCATTGACGACCCGGTGCTGAACGAAGACACTATCTGGGGACACCTGGCAAACGCATGGGCAAGGAATATCGAAGTCTATGAGCGTTCCTATGACAACTTATTGGCCAAAGGAGAGGCTGAGCCTTGGCAAAAAGAAAAACTGCCGGCTTGGTTGGTTAACAACACCTTCCTCAACGGTGTTTCGTATTTTATCGGATACGCTCCCGGACACTTTGAGCCAGCAACCGTTCATCGTATCAACGAGATGTCCCATGACTTCGCGGATGACCGTCAGGGACGCCAGAACGCGAACGAAGAACCCCTTGCCGGCGAGTACCTCGCACGCATCTATACGATCGTGCACATGGAGGCAGACAGCATGATTGCAAAAAACATCCAGATGTTCCGAGAAAACTTCCCTATTTTCTTCGACCTCCCGCAGTATTAAGGTAGTACGTTGTATAAATGATTAAGCAGCCTTTCATGGCTGCTTTTTTTATTTTTTATAAAATAAATTTGCACATATCAAAAAAAAGCAGTACCTTTGTCGCGAAATTGAGAAATGTGCGCTTTGCGCGCGTGAATGCATGGATTAATGGATTATAAGTACATCAATACGATTGATTCGCCGACAGATTTGAAGAAGATTCCTGTGGAGGAATTGCCGGAAGTGTGTGCGGAGTTACGGGATTTTATCATCGAGGCGCTGAGCAAGAACCCGGGTCATTTGGCATCGTCCTTGGGTACGATCGAGTTGACGGTAGCCTTGCATTATGTGTTTGACACGCCGAACGACAAGTTAGTCTGGGACGTCGGTCATCAGGCTTATGCGCATAAGATCCTCACCGGTCGTCGGGACCGCTTCCACACGAATCGTCAGTTCAAGGGTTTGTCACCCTTCACGAACCCCAAAGAGAGCGAGTACGACGCGTTCATTGCCGGACACGCGAGCAACTCGATTTCAGCTGCGCTGGGAATCGATGTTGCAGACCGCTTCGCTGACAGAACACAGACCGTTTCACTGACAGAACACAGACCGAATCACAATACAGTTGCCATTATCGG
>CACYGT010000033.1:0-16259 GCA_902774075.1 uncultured Bacteroidales bacterium | reverse complement strand
TGAACAACACCTCGATGGACAAGAACAACCTGCTCATCGTGCTCAACGACAACCATATGGCCATCGATCCGCTCAAAGGCGGTATCACGCAGTACCTCGTGGACCTGACAACGAGCGCGACCTATAACAAATGGCGCTGGCGTCTGTATAAGTTAGCGGAAAAATGGCACTTGGTGGACGAGCGCAAACGTCTGGCCTTGCTTCGCCGCAACAACAACCTCAAGACGATGCTCAGTAAGCAGCCGAACAATATCTTCACGGGTCTCAATATCCGTTATTTCGGTCCGACCGACGGACATGACGTCGAAGGCTTAGTACGTATCCTGAGCGAGATCAAGAACCACAAAGGCCCGAAAGTGCTGCATATCATCACCAAGAAAGGCAAAGGCTATGCGCCGGCAGAGAACGACCAGACCGTTTGGCACGCACCGGGAGAGTTTGACGTTGCCACAGGGCAACGTGCTAATGATGGAATGAGCGCGACTCTGTCGCTCAATGATGGAATGATGCCTCCTCCACTTTGGCAGGAGGTGTTCGGAGAGACGCTGTTGGAGTTGGCGAAAAAGAACGAGAAGATCGTCGGTATCACGCCGGCAATGCCGTCGGGTTGCTCGATGAATATCATGCAGAAAGAGCTGCCAGAACGCGTCTTTGACGTCGGTATCGCGGAAGGTCACGCTGTGACGTTCAGTGCAGGTCTGGCAAAGGCCGGGATGTTACCGTACTGCAATATCTACTCGACCTTCCTCCAGCGTGCGTACGACAACATCGTGCATGACGTAGCGTTGCAAAACCTGCATGTGGTCTTGTGTATCGACCGCGCCGGTATTGTAGGCAACGATGGTGCGACCCACCACGGACTGCTGGACCTGGCGTACTTACGACCGATACCGAATATGCAGATATGTGCGCCCAGAACGGCTGAGGACTTGAAGCAGATGTTGACCCTGGCGGAGACTCTGGAAGGACCGATTGCCATTCGCTATCCGCGGGGAAGGGTTACGGGTTACGGGTTACCGGTTACGGATGTCGAATACGGCAAAGGCGTCCAACTGCGTGACGGAAAAGACTTTGCGGTCCTGACAATAGGCGCTATGCGATTGAAGATTTAAGATTGAAGAATGAAGATTTGAGTATCGCGCACTACGATATGCGGTGGCTCAAGCCGCTGGACGAACAGATGCTGCACGCGATCGGAAAGAAATACAAGACCATCGTGACGGCCGAAGACGGCGTGATCGCCGGAGGTTTCGGCAGCGCGGTACTGGAGTGGATGGCAGAACATGGCTACACGCCGCGCGTCATTCGCCTGGGCGTGAACGACCAGTTCGTCGAGCACGGCAGCACCAAAGAGTTGTATCATTTATTGAAACTAGATAAAGAAGGTTTATGCGAATCGTTATTGCAGGTGCCGGTGAAGTAGGCACGCACTTGGCTAAGTTACTGAGCCGCGAGGACATGGAGATCAGCTTGTTGGACGAGCGTCAAGAGCGCTTGGGCGACCTGAGTGCCAACTATGACATGTTGACCAAGGTCGGCAACCCGACGTCTATCCATGACTTGCGCGAGGTAGGTGTGAAAGACTGCGACTTGTTCATCTCTGTCACTCCGCACGAGACGGAGAATATGACGGCGTGCTTGATAGCGAACGCGTTGGGTGCCAAGCGTACCTTAGCGCGTATCGATAACTACGAGTACCTGCTTCCGGCCAACCGAAAGTTCTTCGAGGACATGGGCTTGAACCACCTCATCTACCCGGAGGTGCTGGCTGCGAACGAGATCGAGGAGAGTCTGCGGACGAACTGGATGCGGTACCATTTACATCTGGGTCAAGGAGCGTTGGAGTTGTGTGTGATCAAAGTGCGTAACACGGCGAAGATCATCGGAAAGACCTTCGCGTCGGGTATCTACAACCACGGCAAATACCGTATTGTAGCCATCAAACGCGACACAGAGACCATCATCCCGCGCGGCCAGGATATGGTGCTCGAAGGCGATATGGTCTATTGCATGTGCCCCAAAGAGAACATGGAGTTCTTGCGCGAAGAGTTGGGTAAACCCAAACGCGAGATCAAGAACGTTATCTTCTTCGGCGGTGACCGTGTGGCACGCAAGGCAGCGACAGAGTTGATGAACGAGATGAATATCAAGGTGATCGAGAAAGACCGTGAGCTTTGCGATATCTTAAGCGAAAAAGTGCCAAACGCACTCATCATCAATGCCGACGGTAGCGATATGGACGTGCTCAAGGAAGAAGGTATCCAAGACGCGGACGCTTTTGTAGCCGTCACAGACAGCAGCGAAGCGAATATTTTCGCTTGTCTGGCCGCCAAACGTTTTGGTGTGCGCAAGACCATCGCGGAGATTGAGAACCTCGATTATATCCCGATGGCTGAAGGTCTGGATATCGGTACGGTGCTCAACAAGAAGACGATTGCTGCAAGTTACATCTACCAGATGCTCTTGGATGCGAGCGTACGCGGCGTGCATAACCTAACGAGTGCCGACGCGGAGATCGTGGAGTTCTACGCCAAAGAAGGCAGTCTCATCACACGGCATAAGGTCAAAGATCAGGATCTGCCCGACGAGGCGAATATCGGTGGTATCGTGCGTGCCAAAGAAGGTATTCTGGTGAATGGCGAGACGCAGATCATTGCCGGCGATCTGGTTATTGTCTTCTGTAAGAATCACGTGATTAGAAACTTAGAGCGTTACTTCAAATGACACGAACGTTTAACTGGCGGTTGGTCTTCAAGACCATGGGTGTGCTGACAACCCTGGAGGCTATCTTTATGTTAGTCCCCACGGTAACAGCATGGTGGTACAACGAGGCCGACCTGGGTGCATGGATCGTGACGAGTGCGATCACATGGGTCAGCAGCTGGTGGATGTTAGGCTTAGGTCGCCACGCCGAGAAACGAGTCGGCGAACGCGAAGGATACGTGATCGTAGCGACCGTGTGGATCGTCTATTCGCTCTTCGGTATGTTACCGTTCTGGATGAGCGGCGCACTACCCTCGATCACAGACGCGTGGTACGAGACGATGGCGGGCTTCACCACGACCGGTTCGACTTTGTTCACCGACGTCGCCGCACAGCCCCACTCGATCTTGCTCTGGCGCGCCCTGATGCAGTGGATCGGCGGTATGGGTATCATCGTGCTCAGTGTCGCGATCCTGCCTATGTTCGGTCTGGGCGGCATGCAGCTCTATAGCGCCGAGGTGACGGGAGTGAGTTACGAGAAACTCAGTCCGCGAATAGCCGACACCGCCAAGCATATGTGGCTCACCTATATCGGTCTGACGGTAGCCGAAGGTGTACTGTTATGGCTCTTTGGTATGGGACGTTTTGACGCCGTCTGCCACGCTATGAGTACCATCTCCACCGGTGGATTTGCCACACATAACGACAGCGTCATTGCCTTTAGTCCCGCTATCCAATGGACGATACTGGTCTTCATGTTACTGTCGGGTATTAACTTCACGCAGTTGATTTACCTCTTCCGCGGCAAACCTATGCGTTTCCTGCAAGACGAAGAGACACATTGGTACGTAGGCGCATGTATCGCAGCGGGTGTGCTGTTAGCGGCAGGCTTGCTGGTTCATACCAACGGCATGTTATCCAGTATCCGTATCGGACTCTTCACGTCTATTGCCACCATCACTTCGACCGGCTTCGTAGCGGCCGATTATATGATTTGGCCTCCGGTATTGTGGGTGATCGTGTTCTTCCTGATGTTCACCGGCGGTGCGTCGGGTTCTACTTCCGGAGGTATGAAATGGGTGCGTATCGCAATCTTCGCCAAGTCCGCCTTGGCAGAGATCAAACGCCGTATTCACCCGAATGCCGTTATTCCGGTACGTTTCAACGGCCACACTTTACGCGAGCAGACGACCAGTAACGTGGTAGCATTCATGTTCTTCTACGTCGTTATCATCGGTCTGGCGACCCTGTGGTTCTGCGGTTGCGGTATCGGTTTTGATGAGTCATTAGGTATCGCAGTATCCATGATCGGTAACGTAGGTGTTTCCATCGGTCAATGGGGTTCAAGCGGTTGTTATGCCGCCCTTCCGGCTGCCGCCAAATGGGTAGCTACGTTTGTGATGCTGATCGGTCGTTTGGAGATCTTCACGGTCCTGTTACTCTTCAGTCGCTCACTCTGGAAAAAATAATATGCGGCCGTATAAAGTTCTTCTGTTTATCTTCGCCTGTCTGGCTGTGATGGCGGTGCTCTGCGTAGCGCTGCCTCATCGTGTGGAGATAGGCGACAGAAGCCTCAAATGGCCCACCTTAGCAGAAGTCTTCGAGACCGATCCTATTGCTACGCTGGACTCTCTGGAATTTCCGGACACTCCGGGTACTCCGGAAATTATAGAAACTCCGGCCTCTCCGGATACGCCAGATACTCCCGCAACGGAAGCTCCAAAACCCGAGATTGTTGTGCCCAAAGTGGTAGTTGATTCGACTATAGACTGTAGGGAGTTTTTACGACCTTTTTACGAGGTTTTATCGGAGTCGGACCGGCAAATCATTCGCGTGCTGCATTACGGTGACAGCCAGATCGAAGAGGACCGAATGACACAGCAGATTCGTGAGGCACTCCAAGCGCGTTTTGGCGGAGCAGGTGTCGGTCTGATGCCGCTGGCACAGACGATCCCGAGTTTGAGCGTCAAGCAACAGCTCTTCATGAGCGAACGGTTTGTTCTTCCCACTCAAGGTCCGCGGCGGTACATGGTCTATGCCCCTAAACGCGACCAGCGTACGGACAAGAAATACGGCGTGATGGGACAGATGGCGGAGATGAACGACAGTCTGGTGAGTGGAAGTGAAGATATCATGGCCGTTTGTACGCCACAGGGCATCAACGCACGCTATACGAAATGGAAAATCTTCGCCGACACGAGCATCCATTCCACCACGCACGGCGATACCGTTTGGTTGAACGGCAAGGGTGTTGTATATGGTCTCTCACAACAGACCGAGACCGGCGTGATCGTGGACAATCTCCCGATGCGAGGCTGTCTCGGCACGGTCTTCACGAAGATCGACAAGGAGCAGTTACAGACGTTCTACGAGCAAGAGAACGTACGACTGATCATACTCCAGTTTGGCGGCAATGCGATACCGTCGAACAAAAACCCCGGCACGATAGCCGGTATTGTGAAAGGGCTACGTGACCAAGTGCGGTACCTGAAGACCTGCGCCCCCGAGGCATCGATCTTATTCATCGGCCCGAGCGATATGTTGACACAGATAGACGGAGAGTGGCAGACCTATCCGATGGTACCGTACATGGACGGACTGCTGCGTAAGATGGCGCTGGAGGAGAATATCGCCTATTTCAGCCTATACCGTTGGATGGGAGGAAGCGGCAGCATGCTGCGTTGGCAGGAAGTGGGACTCGCCGGATCAGATGGCGTGCATTTCACACGCGCCGGGGCAAAGAAAGCCGGCAAAGCGGTGGCTAATTGGATATTGGAAGGTGAAAGGTGAAAGGTGAAAGGTGAAAAGTGAAAGGTGAAAAGTGAACTTCTTGCATCACATATTAGGATTTAACGAAGAGAGTCCGTTACTGTTTACCCAGTTCTATTTCTGGGCGTTCTTCGCCTTGGTCTTTGCCGTTTTTGCATTGATCATGGAAGCCGTGCCGGATCGGCTTGGCAACAAAAAACTGCATCTCCGCAACGTCTATCTCATGTTCGTCAGTTGGTTCTTCTACTACAAGACCAGCGGACTGTTCCTGCTCATTTTGGCATTTGTGACGCTAAGCGATTGGATTATCGCGCAGCAGATAAAAAAATCTCAAATATCAAATCCCAAATCCCAAATACCCAAAATCTTATTGGCACTTTCGGTAACAATCGATTTGGGCTTATTGGCTTATTTCAAATACGCGTATTTCTTTACGAACATGGTCAATGACCTGTTCGGAACAGGTTTTCGGGTGTTTGACATCTTCGCGTACGTGGGTAACGGTTTTGCCGATGCCGGGCGATTTAGCGTGGATACGATCGTGCTACCGGTAGGTATCTCGTTCTACATCTTCCAAGTCATCTCGTACACGGCAGACGTCTATCGCGGACGAATCCAACCGGTAAAGAACATCCTCGATTTTGGTTTCTATGTGAGTTTCTTCCCGCAGTTAGTAGCAGGACCTATCGTTCGTGCGGAGGAGTTTATTCCGCAGCTATACAAACCTTACCATCTCAGCCGCAGATGGTTCGGTGTGGCGGTATTCTGGATACTGAACGGTTTAGCGAAGAAGATTATCATGTCGGACTATCTGGCGGTGAACCTCATTGACCGTGTGTTTGACAACCCCTTGCTCTTCTCGGGCTTTGAGAACTTGTTTGCACTCTTCGCCTATTCGCTCCAAGTCTATGCCGACTTCTCGGGTTACACGGATATAGCCATCGGCGTAGCGATGTTGATGGGCTTTTATCTGCCTATGAACTTCAACTCGCCCTATAAGTCGCAGAGCCCGCAGGAGTTCTGGCGTCGCTGGCACATGTCGCTCGGTCGCTGGCTCAAGACCTATCTCTATATCCCATTAGGCGGTAACAGAAGTATCGGATTCGGTACGTATTTCTGGTGGACAATGATTGCGTTCGTATCGGCCGCCCTGACACGCTGGTGGTGGATACTGATACCGTTTGCAGCGTTTATGGTAGGTGTGGTAATCTGGGATAAATGGGCTAAATCAATCGTAGATCGTCAATCGTCCAATCGTAAATTACTTTACTCCAACCTCAACTCCTTTATCACGCAAGTGCTCGGTGGTTTATGGCACGGAGCGAGTTGGAACTTCATTATCTGGGGCGGTATCAACGGTATCGGAATGATCGTGGAGAAGATATGGCGCAAGATGAGTTGGCACGTACGTTTTGCGAGCATGACCGTATTGACGGCAGGGCTGTGCGTGGCGGATTTTCTTACCAACTTACCCGTTTGGAGACTCTTTGCCGTTTGGGCCGCCATCATCTGGATCGGCACCGCAATACGATATATCTATTATCTGTGCACGTTGGATAAAGAAATCACAAATCACCAATTACAAATCACCAATAAGCTTGCTCAGGCTTGGGCAATACTGCAGACTTTTACGTTTATCACCTTCACGCGTCTTTTCTTCCGCTCCAGCAGCAACCTTGACCCTGCAACAGCCAATGAGGTAGCGTGGGCAACAGCCAAGAACATGGTCAATCAGATCGGCGGCGCATGGTATAATGAAGTCATTCTGCCGTTTATGTGGGAGTTCCGCTGGGTAGTAGCCATGTTCGTGCTCGGAATGATCATTCACTGGTTGCCTACCAACTGGAAACGCCGTTATCGTCTGTGGTTCGCCAAGATGCCTTTGTGGCTGATGGTGCTGGCCGTCTGTGCCGCGATATACATGATCTATCAGTTTGTCACAGCCGATATGCAACCATTCATTTATTTCCAATTCTAACCGGTTTAACGATTTAACGTTTTAACAATTTAACATGACGATAGGAATAACCGGAGGTATAGGAAGCGGAAAGAGCACGATTGCTCGGGATTTGGCAAAGCGCGGTTTTGTCGTCTATGACTGCGACCGCGAAGCCAAACGTATCATCGCCGAGAACAAGGAAGTCCAACAAGCCATTATCGACCTGTTAGGCGAAGAAGCATTCGTAAAAGGAATTTACAACACGCAGTATGTGGCTCAACGTGTCTTTAATAATCCCTCTCTCCTCGCTCAGTTAAACGCTATCATACACCCGGCTGTTGGGGCAGACATTCTGGAGAAAAAGCCTGACTTCGTAGAATCGGCTATCCTCTTTGAAGCCGGTTTGGATAAAATCTGCGATAAAGTCATTGTAGTCGAAGCCCCGGAAGACATCCGCATCGCCCGCACCATCACCCGCGACTACCACGGCGACACCTCTCCCGACAATATCAATAAGGTTCGTGCCCGCATGCGCACGCAGAAGATCCTAACAGGCGACTTGGTGATCAACAACGATGGACAAAAAAC
The DNA here is from genome assembly GCA_902774075.1 of uncultured Bacteroidales bacterium. Lineage (GTDB taxonomy): Bacteria > Bacteroidota > Bacteroidia > Bacteroidales > Paludibacteraceae > Colicola. Next base: position 8,260 of record CACYGT010000033.1, on the reverse strand, counting down.
TATCCCCGAATTAGTCGAAAAAATAACACACTGGATGTGTAAAAATTGACGAAATTTAGACAATTATTCGAAAATAATGGCATATGCTTGCATATGTCATTTATTTTTTGTACCTTTGCGCCCGTTTACGTTAAGGCTCGTGTGAGTCGCTACCCCGTAGCTCCTATAACACTCCGCCTTACGCTACACTCTCCCCATAGCAAACAGCCTGTGGCTGGTTTACTCTGGGGACCCCAATTAAATAATAAAGATGAAGATAGCACTAATCGGATATGGCAAGATGGGGCATATGATAGAGAGCATAGCCCTGGAGCGCGGACATGAAGTGGTAGCACGTATTGATGCCGGCGATGCCTTTGAATTGAACGGCGCAGATGTGGCGATTGAGTTCACTACTCCCGCGACAGCCAAGGAGAATATTTTACGCGCGTGGGCGCAAAACGTGCCCGTAGTGTGCGGGACGACCGGCTGGGACGCTGCATCGCTTATAGCCGAAGACAAACGTCTCCACGAACGTCCTATGCTCATCTGGAAAAGTAATTTCTCCGTCGGCGTTAATATATTCTTTGAACTCAACAAAGAGTTAGCCGCAGCGATGAAAACGCAACCCCAATATACTCCGTCTATCACCGAGACCCACCATATTCATAAACTCGACAAGCCAAGCGGAACAGCGAAGACTTTAGCGGAGCAAATTGGCACGGAAGTGGCTATAGAGTCGATTCGCGAAGGAGAAGTGCCAGGGACGCATGTCGTGACCTGGGACAGTGAAGAAGATACGATCATTATCACACACATCGCTAAAGGCCGTCGCGGTTTTGCACTCGGCGCCGTGTTAGCAGCAGAAGCGTTAAACCGTTAAATTGTTAAACTGTTAAATTGTTAAGATGAAATCATTTCAAGATAGGATAAAAGAGACGACACGCGGAGGATGGATCCGCGCAGGGATTTGGAGTTCGTTATATATCGCATTCATCATTTGGGTGGCATGGGGCGATTGGAAGAGTCTGGGCTGGTTGGTTCTGTTACCGCTCATCGTAGATGCTTTTACCACAAAGTACATCAACTATAGTTGGTGGCGAAAATACAAGGACACCAAGCCGACGCTTTATACCGTCTGCAGTTGGATAGACGCCATCGTTTTTGCGTTGGTAGCGGTGTATTTCATCAACCTCTATATCTTCCAGAACTACCAGATTCCTTCGTCTTCCTTGGAGAAGACGCTGCGTGTCGGAGACTTCCTTTACGTGAGCAAGATGGCATACGGCGCACGTGTGCCGCAAACGCCCTTGTCTATGCCGCTCGTGCAACACACGATGCCGACTTGGTTAGGCGGAGGAAAGAGTTACTTGGATAAGCCGCATTGGAACTACAAACGTCTGGCAGGTTGGACCAGCCCGCAGAAAGGCGATATCGTCGTCTTTAATTTCCCTGCCGGCGATACGGTGTGCACCAAGATGCAGAATCCGGACTATTATACCCTCAAACACTACTACGGTGAGGCACTGATCCGGAGCCGCAAGGATGTGTTTGGTGAAATCATCACACGACCGGTCGATCGGCGTGAGAACTACGTCAAACGTTGCGTAGGTACACCGGGCGATTCGTTGCAAATCATCGATAATGTCATTTATGTCAATGGCGTACGCGAACCCGAACGAGAAGGTCTGCAACTCAATTATTTTGTGCATACCGACGGACATATGTTCGGCGCCAAATACTTGGAGAAATTAGGTATCAGCATTGCTGATCGCGTGCAAGTCGATCCGACGATCTGGCATTTCCCCTTGACGCAAGCCATGAAGGCAGAGTTGGAGAAAAATCCCCATGTCCTGCGTATCGAAATAGAGCCGGAAGAGCGCGGCGGAGCAGTCTATCCGCTGGGACATAACGAATGGACTCGCGATAACTACGGTCCGATCTATATCCCTCGCAAAGGCGACAAGATTCGTATCACCGAAGATAACTACTGGATCTACAAGCGTATCGCGGATGCCTATGAGTTCAAGTCCATCACCATCGGCGAGGAATATACGTTCGACATGGACTATTACTGGATGATGGGAGACAACCGTCATAATAGTGCCGATAGTCGTTACTGGGGCTTTGTGCCGGAAGACCATGTGGTCGGACGACCGGTATTCATTTGGTTGAGCATAGACAAAGACCAGCATAAGATTCGTTGGAACAGACTGTTTAACGGCGCTACAGGACGATGATTTTACCTACCGCATATCTGCCTCCCCTATCGTACTTGCAGGCACTGATGAGTGAACCGGCGACGATTGAGCAGATGGAGACGTTCGAGAAACAGACCTTTAGAAATCGATGTCTGATTCGCGACGCAAAAGGAGAGTTAGTGCGTTTGACTGTTCCGGTAGGCAAAGTGGAACATAAGCAGTTGACGCGGGATATTCAGATCAGCTACCAGACGCGTTGGCAACACCAGCACTGGATAACGCTCGTCAGCGCCTACCAACATACACCGTACTTTATGTACTTCGCCGACTACCTGAGGCCGTTCTACGAAAAAGAGTACAAATGGTTGTTGGATCTGAATGACGAACTAAACGCGACGCTGATCGCATTACTGAAAAAAGAACGTCCGCAAGGCATTATAACAAGTTCGCGTTCCTTAGACTGGAGCGGACAGATTTGGACAGATAAACATTCGTGGCAAACGGAACTAAGCGTTTTGGACACGCTATTTGAAGATTGAAGAATGAATATTGATTGGAGTAGTTTGGGATTTCATTACACCGAGCCGGAATATATTGTCCGGGCGGGGTATCATGATGGCAAATGGGAGGAACCCTATGCAACGAAAGATAAGTACCTGCACTTACATGTGTCGGCTACTTGTCTGCAATACGGGCAGGAAGCATTTGAGGGCTTGAAAGCGTTTCGTGGCATAGACGGCAAGATTCGTATCTTCCGCTGGAGGGACAATGCACGACGCATGGCGAAGAGTGCCGAGGGCTTGTTTATGGCACCGGTACCTGAGGAACTGTTTGGGAAAGCAATACGGCTTGCATTGGACAAGAATATCGACTTTGTACCGCCTTACGGCACAGGAGCTACGCTTTATTTCCGGCCGTTATTGATCGGAACGACCCCGCGTCTGGGTGTAGGTCCGGGCAGAGACTTTGAGTTTATCGTGATCCCTTCGCCGATAGGTCCCTACTACCCCGGTAAGTTCCATTGCACGACCTTTATCGTCAACCGATACGTGGATCGTGCGGCGCCTTACGGCACAGGACCGTTTAAGGTGGGCGGCAACTACGCTTCGTCCTTCCGAGCTACCGAGCCGGCACATGCGATGGGGTGCGACTGTATTTTCCTGGACGCGAAGTACCACCGGTATATCGACGAGTGTTCGGCAGCCAATTTTATTGGTATCAAGGGAAATGAGTACTTGACGCCGCGAAGCAGTGCCATACTGCCAAGTATCACGAATGACAGCCTGATGACGCTGGCGAAAGAGATGGGAATGAAAGTGACGAGACGGCATATACGCTTGGAGGAATTAGCCGACATGAGCGAAGCCGCAGCCTGCGGTACAGCAGCTGTCATTTCGCCAATGAATAAAGTAGTGGATACAGAGAAAGGTGTTACCTACTCTTTCGGCGACGAACCGGGACCGGTATTAAGTACCCTCTACCGCGCGCTGAAGGATATTCAGTACGGTCGGGCAGAAGATAAACACGGCTGGACCGAAATTATCGACATGACGTAATAACGAAATAACGTAATAACGAAAATAATAAAACTATGTTTAAGAATCAACCAAAAGGACTGTTCGCGTTGGCGCTGGCCAACACAGGCGAACGTTTCGGCTACTACACCATGTTAGCCGTCTTTGCGCTTTTCTTGCGCGCTAATTTCGGTCTGTCGGCATCGGCAGCCGGTGCTATTTACTCCACATTCCTGGCGTTTGTGTATTTCCTGCCGCTGATAGGTGGTATCGTTGCCGACAAGATCGGTTACGGTAAGTGTGTAACGATCGGTATCATCATCATGTTCCTCGGCTATGTGCTGTTAGCCATACCGATGGGCGGTGTAGAATACGGTAGTACAGCCGTTGCTATGACCGGTATGATCGGCGCCTTGGTACTGATCAGTTTCGGTACGGGTCTGTTCAAAGGAAACCTGCAAGTGATGGTAGGTAACTTATACGATGACCCCAAGTACGCAGACCGCCGCGACGCCGCTTTCTCGTTGTTCTACATGGCGATTAACGTAGGTGCTATGTTCGCGCCGACAGCCGCTGTCAAGATCATGGCTTGGGCACAAGAGAGCCTGGGTACGAGTGTGAACGACAGTTACCACTTCGCCTTCGCCGTTGCTTGTGCTTCGCTGGTACTGAGTATCGCCATCTACTACGCTTGCCGTCCTTGGTTCAAGCACGTAGAGAACACCGCTAAGCAAGCTGCAGCCAGTGGTCAGAAAGTAGAAGAGCTGACACCGGAACAGACCAAGAAACGTATCATCGCGTTGTGTCTGGTGTTTGCTGTAGTACTGTTCTTCTGGATGGCTTTCCATCAGAACGGTCTGACGCTGACCTATTTTGCCAATGAGTTCGTTGAGCCGGTAGTGACGGGTGCACAGACGATGGCCTTTGATATCATCAACCTCGTCTTGGTAGCCATCGGTGTGTATGCGTTGTTTGGTATCTTCGGTGAAGGTAACAGCCGCGAGACAAGAACCGTTTGGAGTGCTATCGGAGCCGTAGTTATTGCCGCTTTGGCTTATAAGTATTTCCATCGCCCGGATGCGCTGACGATCTCTGCGCCTATCTTCCAGCAGTTTAACCCGTTCTACGTAGTAGCCCTCACGCCGGTTAGCATGGCTATCTTCGGTGCGTTAGCCAAGAAAGGCAAAGAGCCGAGTGCTCCGCGTAAGATCGCGTACGGTATGTTAGTAGCCGCGGCAGCTTATGCGGTGATGGCTTTCTGCTCCATTGGCTTGTTGACGCCGAACGAGCAAGAGTTGGCACGCGTGACAGGTGACGGTACGTTCGTGAACGCTAACGTGCTGATCCTGACCTATCTGGTATTGACCTTCGGTGAGTTATTGCTTAGCCCGATGGGAATCTCGTTTGTCAGCAAAGTAGCTCCTCCGCAGTACAAAGGTATGATGATGGGCGGCTGGTTCGTAGCTACCGCGCTGGGTAACTTCCTTGTAGCTGTAGGCGGCTTCCTCTGGGGTGCACTGCCGCTGTGGCTCGTTTGGGGCGTATTCATCGGTGTATGTCTGATTGCCGCTATCTTCATGTTCTCGATGATGGGCAAACTGGAAGATGCAACGAAATAATAGTGAATGATTAATGGTGAATGATTAATGGAAAACTTAATTAAATATTTTGAGGATTTAGAGGCACGTTTGGACGCCCAAGATGCTCGTATCGCTGCACTGGAGGCACAAGTGGATGAGTTGGAAGCCAAGGTTGCTGCCTTGGAAAACCGTCCTGCACCGGAACCACAAATCGTAGAAAAAATCGTTGAGAGAGTGGTTGAAAAGCCGGTAGAGAGCAAGAGTGTCGCACCGGAAGCGGTGATTGAAGTGATCGATGAGATTCCGTTGGAGACGCCGAAGGAAGAAGAGGAAGAAGTAACTTCGCCAAAGGCGGCTATCTACGGAAAGCCGGTCGATGATATCCGTTTGGCTATCTCGTTGGGCGACCGTTTCCTGTACCAACGTGAGTTGTTCGGTCAAAACGCCGAGTTGATGCAACGCACGTTGACGGAACTGAATGCGCTGAGTTCGTTTGACGAAGCATTGAACTATATCAGTCGTTTCAACTGGGACAGCGACAGTCCTACGTACCAGCAGTTTATTGTAACTCTTCACCGTAGATTTGGATAATGCTATATATTGTTCCGACACCGGTAGGCAACCTGCAGGATATGACTTTCCGTGCCATTGAGGTGCTAAAGTCCGTAGATCTGATTCTTGCAGAAGACACGCGCACAAGCGGCGTGCTACTGCAGCATTTTGATATCCACACACCGCTCAAGAGCCATCATAAGTTCAACGAGCATGAGACAAGTGCGGATATCGTGGAGCGACTGAAAGCGGGTACCAATATCGCCTTGATCTCTGATGCCGGTACACCGGCTATCAGTGACCCTGGGTTTTTCTTGGTTAGGGCTGCCTCCGAAGCGGATATTGAGATACAATGTCTGCCGGGTGCAACGGCTTTTGTGCCGGCACTCGTGGATAGCGGACTGCCGAATAACCACTTCTATTTCGAAGGATTCCTACCCCAAAAGAAAGGTCGTCAGACTCGTCTGCAGTATTTGTCGGAGTTGGATCAGACTTTTATCGTGTATGAGTCTCCTTTCCGGCTCGTCAAAACCTTGGAGCAGTTAGCACAAGTCTGCGGCGAAGAACGCAAAGCCTCCGTTTCCCGCGAGATATCCAAGAAGTTCGAAGAGACGCAACGCGGAACACTCGCAGAATTAATCAGTCATTTCAAAACCACTCCGCCAAAAGGCGAGATAGTAATTTGTGTAGCAGGCAATGAGTGAAATGAAATCCTTGGCGAAGGACACCGCCATCTACGGGTTGAGCAGTATCATCGGTAAGTTCCTCAACTACCTGCTCGTTCCGCTCTACACTTACGTGTTGGCGCGAACAGATGACTATGGTATTGTGACGAACCTGTACGCATGGACCGCCTTGCTGTTGGTGTTACTGACCTATGGCATGGAGACAGGATTCTTCCGGTTTGTTAACCGAGAAGATTACAATGCGCCGAATGTCTACAAGACTGCGTTCCTGACACTGCTCACTACCAGTACGTTGTTTGCCGTGTTGGTGGTGCTTTTTCAACATCCTCTCGCTAACGTCTTAGGCTACGCCGACCATTCGGAGTTTGTTGCGATGATGTTTGTGACGGTAGCTGTAGATGCTTTTGCTTCCATCCCGTTTGCGTACTTGCGCTATCAGAAACGCCCGATCTTGTTTGCGGCGTTGAAGTTGCTGTTTGTGGTACTGAACATCGCATTTAACATCCTCTTTCTGGTCATATTGGGTAAGAACGATGTCTTCTATGTCTTCCTCAGTAATATCTTAGCAACAACCATTCAGACGCTTTGCCTGTTGCCGTTCACGATGCCGAAAGGCGGTCGTTTTGACGGTCAGGTTCTCAAGGACATGCTCCGTTACTCCTTGCCGCTCTTGGTATTGGGTGTAGCAGGAATCATGAACCAGACATTGGATCGCATCCTCTTCCCGTACCTCTATACCGGCGAAGACGCACAGGCACAGTTGGGTATCTATGGCGCTTGTTTCAAGGTAGCAATGGTGATGATGATGTTCACCCAGGCTTTCCGATATGCGTACGAACCTTTCGTCTTCGCCAAGCACAAAGACCGGCAGTCAGCGGAGGCCTACGCGGACGCGATGAAGTACTATATCATCTTCTCGTACTTGATCCTGCTGGGCGTGATCTTCTACTTGGATATCTTCCGGTATATCATCTCGAGTGCCTATTGGGAGGGACTGAAGATAGTGCCGGTAGTGCTCTGGACTTATGTCTTCCAAGGCATCTATTTCAACCTCAGTTTCTGGTACAAACTAACAGACGAGACCAAGTGGGGAGCGTATTTCTCCTTGATCGGCCTGGGTATTACGTTGGTACTGCAGATAATAGGTGTGCCCCGAATCGGGTATTGGGCAAGCTGTGGCAGCAGTCTCGTTTGCTATTTCGCCATTATGTTACTCTCGTATTTTATCGGTCAAAAGAAAGCACCTATTCCCTACGACCTCAAACGTATCGGACTTTATACCGTATTAACCCTCGCCCTGCTGGTTATCTATTATGTGATACGCCTGCACATAGACTTGAACATGTGGGTGATGATGGCCATCGGCACGGTGCTTCTTGGTATCTATTTATTTATATTAACACGTAAAGATTTTCCTATTGCAAATGTTCTCAGGAATCGTAGAAACAATGGCTCAGGTCGTTAAGATAGAGACCGAGCAAACCAATAAACACTTCACGCTTCGCAACCCCTTCGGTGAGGCACTGAGTATCGATCAGTCGATCGCGCATAATGGTGTGTGCCTGACAGTGGTGAAGATAGAGGGGGACCTCTATACCGTAACGGCGATGCAAGAGACGCTTCGTTTGACGAACCTCGATCTGCTCAAGGTCGGTGACTTCGTCAATGTAGAGCGCTCCATGTTGATGGGAGGCCGTCTGGACGGTCATATCGTACAAGGACATGTGGACCAGAAAGCCGTATGTATA
>CACYGT010000032.1 GCA_902774075.1 uncultured Bacteroidales bacterium | reverse complement strand
CGATTCGGTCGTTTTGGTCTGAATCATAACGGAGGTATCGCCACGTTGATAGAACTCCGATTTGTTGGTGATCGTTCGGACGACGTTGCAGGAGTTGAGGCCAAGGGCCGCTCCCAACGCGGTTAACGCCGCAATCAAAACGCTCACGATGATTTTGATAAGTTTTTTCTTGTTCATAGTTGTTTTGGTTTTAAATTCGGTGCAAAGGTACTGCTTTTTTGGATAAGTTGGTGGACATTTTGTCCACTTGATGTCATGGTGGTGCTTTTTTATGCAAAATTTTGCGGATATACTCATCGCTCATGGCGAATTTCTCGCCCAGGACGACATAAATTTGCAGGAGAGGCATTGTTCCGGCGAGCTTGTTAAACTCGTTCCGGATGAGTTGGTGCCGTTGTCGTGTGGTCGGTCTCATGTTCATTGGTAGTCACAGGTTATTTGGATGATTTCGAGGTTCAAGGTACCGACTATCTCTCGTAATTGACTATACAATGACTCGTAATCGGGTATAGATTGAGTCGTAGATGAGTCGGGCATGTAGTATGCTCGGATGTCTCCGTTGGAGTAGGTTCGGAAGATGAATGGTCCGAGTCTGCCGCTGAGGGATTTGGCGAATATGTTGTGCGATTTGAGATGCGCACTAAAATGTGTTAGTGTCATAATTGTTTTGGTTTTTAATTTAGGGGTTTAACATCTTTTAATTGGAACGCTTGGGCGGCTTTGAGAGTGTAGACTCCGTAGCGGTTGAAGTACTTGGCAGAGACCATTTTGTAGGACTTCATCATAGCGTTGATGTGGTCGGTGCCATTCCAGTTGAAGGGTATGGGGACGCAGTCTTTGATGGCGTAGTAAGGGTGATCTTTGATCTTGGCACCGCGCAATTTCTGTTCCCAGAGTGTGACCCAGATCTGCCGCTGTCGGTCGAGGGGGATGGCATTCCATTGCTCCTCCGCGGGCTTGAGCATGTGCGCATACTGCGGGGCTATGTAGGGCTTGAGTAGTTTGAGCATGGCAGCCCAACTTCTACGTTTAATAAGGATGTCGTCTAAAGTTTCCATAATTTTTTAAAATTAAATAGTAGGGAGACTATAGAGAGTATATACTATGCAGATAGTCACCCTACTACGAAATTTTTCTTATTAATTTTCTTTGGTACTTTCTTTTATCGCTTTCTTTTGAAAGCTCAAACGATCTGCTTCGCTGTATGCTTTTATTACCCTTTCTTTTAGCTCGTTCCAAGCGATGAACGGATCCCAGTCCCTATAGGGTTCGTAGAACTCGCTCTCACTTTTCATCTGTCATAAACTGGATGATGGTACGACGTTGGATACGGATCGTATGATCGTGATACTTAATCTCACCCGTGTAGTTCTTCGGCAACTTCTGCCGTCTCAACTCACGCGCAATAGCACGATCTGCGTCCTTCTTGTTCGCTTCCAACACTTTCTTCTGTTCGTTCGCGATCATTGTCGCCTCAAACATCAGGTCGAGCACATCGACCTTTACTTCTTTCTTAGCCATAATTTTAATTTGTTTTTTGAGTTAAAAATTATAGCTACCGGTAGCCGTTAAATTATTATGCGCATGGAACCCTCCTCGGCGGAGGCCACTCTGCCCGTTCCGTTGGGAGGACGTTCCGGGTGCAAAAGTAGTACAAAAAAATGACACGCCCAAGAAAGCGTGCCATCAATCAAATGAGAATCAAATGGGAATCAAATCATTTAATAGTACGAGTCGAAATTAGGGTACGAATAGTGCCTCATCTGTGGAAAATGTGCGCGGAGCGTTTTGTATATTTTTTTCCTGTCGTGTCCCTTGAAATCCAGGATTTTTCGTTGTTCGTATTTCCTTAGAAAGGCAGCTAATTGAGGCGCTTTTTCCTGCGTAGCCTTGGCGAACATATCCTCGAATTCGTCCAAGGTATACATGCCCTGTTTGGCTAATTCCTCGCGGTTGATATACTCGCAATACTCTTTCTTCTGTTGTTCCTGGCGTGGCTGCACAAACTTCTCCTCATGGGGGTATTTCTCTATGATGACCGTGGAGAAATAGAGCAAGAAGTAGCGCATCAACTGCTTGATCACCGCGTTGGGTGCTTGTGGAGCGAACTGATCATAGCACTGGTTTTCAGCCGTTAACATCGCTCGGTAACACATCAACTCCGTGAAGGGTCGTACCGCTTTGTTCATCTTCGCCGACTCGGTCTGCAGTTTGCTCACACAAGCCTTCAGATAGATATCAAAACAGCCGTTGCGCAAGGCCATAGGAAACTGCTCGAAGTCCTTCAGCTCGCTATTCGGGTCAAAGTCATGAATGGTAATCTGCCGAAACGTCTCTGCGTGATACAGAGCGATGGAGAGTTGGTAACAGTTGGGTAAGCGGCAAGGCTCAACGTCGCTCATGCTGGCTAGCATAAAATCGAGCGGCTGAAAACTCGGGTCATCATGATGGTCGTAGAGGTGCTGCGCCAGCGTCATCAGCATCTCCGGAGTCACCTGTTCGTCACTCCACGCTTCTTTCAGAGATTCTAAAAATTCATTCATAGCGGGTGCAAAGGTACTGCTTTTTTGCGAAATATGCAAGAGAAAGGGCAAAAAAAATGCTGCCCGAGCGGACAGCATTCAGCATGATACGAGAAGATTACTTTGTAATATAGAGCGTAACTGTTTTCTTGTCTCCTTTTTTAACCGAAGCAGCCACTTTGCCGTTTACGTTCTCGTTAGCATCAAAAGTCTCAAAAATAACAGTAGCTTGGTTACTGCCGGCTCCGAAATCAATAGAGCGGATTCCAAACTCTGCAACACCCTCATCATCGGTGGCGATGTTCTTGGATGCATGTATCTTGTGTTCCAAGAACGCATCCTGCAGGGATCCTCTGTACATGTACACTTGCTCGCCGACAACGGCTTTTCCGTTCTTAAGCACCTTAACACTAACGGTGGCAACGCCATCGTCGCTACAGCCGGTGAGCACCATCGCGCCGGCAATAATTGCCAACATGAAGAATTGTTTGAATAATTTTGTCATTGTTTTAAGATTTTTTGTTTTCCCGTCTTACACCTTCAGGGCTTGGTATATACACACAAAAAAATGGACGTTCCTTATCAACTCCAAGGCTGTGAGAAATGCCCATACACCGATAAGTCACGTCCATATATTATGGACGCTTGCAGACTTATTACTGGTGTATCTCATAAAACTTCTCACATTTTGGAGTTACCAATAAATCGCAAACGCGAAAGTTCAATATGTCCTTCTGTTTAACGTCGGTAAGCGACGAGGTTCAAAACCTTTGCGGCTGCAAAGGTACTGCTTTTTTCTGAATTATGCAAGAGTGGAGGCTAAAAAAACGCAAAATAATTTGCATATATGCAAAATTTGTAGTATCTTTGCACCAAATTTGTAGATACACGCATTATGTGGCCGAAATTAGCTTACTTTCCTGAACGCTGGATTCAAATCATGGACGGATATGCCGAGGGCAAACGCTATATAGGCGGGTTGACGTATTCCGGACGTCCTGAGGGCTTTGGTATCATCCAACTGGAGCCGGATACCTACTACGTAGGTCAGTTCAATAACGGACAGGCCTACGGGCGCGGTTTCCTCTTGACCTACAAGACCCGGACGGAGAAAAAGACCGTTACCTACCCCGGCACGTACGAGGAAGTGATGGAGACGGCGGAGTTCGACGGCTGCGGTCGTGTCATCCACTGCGACACTGTGATTCACACCAAGGAGGTGGAAGAGACGGTCGAACAATGGCAGATCGAGCAGGACGGCATCTGGTCGATGGACCAGTTTAGGAATCCTTTACCATCGAAGATCCTTCAGAGCGAGGCATGGAAAGAGGCGAAGTTAGGCTATACCACCATGGAGGTGTATGCGCGTTTTGAGAGCCATGCGCCGCGCTACTCCACCCGCCCTCTCTCGGAGCGGGAAGAGGACGGCAGTATTGAGTTAGAGGACTACTGCTTCCTCACGCCTTTTGACAACACTAGCCTGCTCGTTCTGCCGCACGGCGGAGCACCGTTCCGCCTGGAGATCGGAAAAGAGATCGTACTCTACGAACCCTCTACTTTGGATAGCGGCAGGGAGAATATGTACACTTTCTCGCTCGGTAAGGACTACAAGAAATACATCGACCTGATGGTCAAGGAATGGCAAGAAGGCCGCGCTATCAAGCCCGCCATGGCGGCGGAGTTCCTCTACACCCGTTCGCTCCGTTCGCTCGTCTTCCTGTGCAACGCGCACTGGCGGCCGACGACCAAGGAGTATGTGACAGCCATCATGAACCGCATGCCCGAAGTACGGCTCATCGAAGAGCGTTTGGACGGAACCTATGTGCTGGGACTGCCGAATGACGAATGGACCATTTGTGCCCAACTCGACCATACCTGGCTCTACAGCGCCAAGGCCAAAGACCGTATCCGCATCACCAGCCGAGATGTAGAGGGTATTGCGGAGATAGCAGAACGAGCAAGTAAAATCTGGGATTATATCACAAAAAAGTGAAGATAGCGTTTACCACAGAACTGCCGCGTGAGGGCTTCAAACGTCTCGTTGACCACACGTTATATGCGCCACTTGAAGAGGCGGAGATCCTTGTCAGCACGTTTGACTACAAGGTGTCGGATCAGATGATTGCCTCGATGCCGAACTTGAAACTTATCGCCAATTTCGGTGCGGGCTTTAACAACATCGATTTGGAGGCCTGCCGCGCGCGAGCTATTCGGGTGACCAACACCCCGCAGCCTGTGATAGAGCCTACGGCAGAACTGGCTTTTGCGCTCATGATAGACGTTGCCCGTCGCGTCTCGGAGTTCGATAGAGCCATCCGCAATGGCAATGGCGAGCCGATGGCGGTGATGAATAACTTGAGCCATTCGCTCTACGGTAAGACGCTGGGTATCATTGGATTAGGGCGCATTGGTCAGGCGCTCGCACGCAGAGCCAAAGCGTCCGGAATGCAGATCCTTTATAACAACAGGCATCAACTGTCCGCAGACATCGAAGCCCTGTACGACGCCCGTTATGTGGATTTTCAGAGTTTGCTGCAGGAGAGCGATTTTGTCTCCCTTAACCTCCCCTACACGCCCGAGGTGCATCACTTGATCGGCAAGCCCGAGTTGGGACAGATGCGCCGTACGGCCTTCTTGATCAACACCGCCCGCGGAGCACATGTGGACGAACAGGCGCTTATTGAGGCGCTTCAAAACGGTATCATCGCCGGCGCAGCACTCGATGTGTATGAGCACGAGCCGCAGATCAGCGACGAACTCAAAGCGCTGCCGAACGTCGTGCTCTCCCCGCACACCGGTACCGGCACGTGGGAAGGGCGCATCGCGATGTGCGAGAACGTATGCGACAACATCCTCGCGTTTATCAACAATGACATCAACAAAATGAATATAGTATTATGAGAAAAACAATTCTTTTAGCAGTCGCTATCATGATGGCAGGCTGCGGATTTATGAAAAACAGTACAGGTAGTAACACCTCTGCGCAGGCACAACAGACTCAGCAGACTCAGCAGACGACCGCTCAGCCGGAAGGCAACACCGCTACCTCGGCCGGTCAGGGTGCAGGAAACGCCCTCTTGGCGCTCTACAAGCAGTTCAAGGCCGACGGCAACAAGTACGACTACAAGAACATGCAGAACATCCTCAACACCGTTTCGCTGGTCGCTAACTGCGAGGGTCTCAAGGACAACTACAAGAACACCACTTATCTAACCGAGTTCGGTAAGGGTCTGATCGCCAGTTCGCTCGGCCTTGTGACCAAAGACAACGTAACGACGGTGACCAACTCGCTCGTGGACATGATCAAGAACAACGAGACCGTTCAGAACGCTACCCAGCAGGCACAGAACACCGCTAATCAGGCAGCAGGCTATGCCAACACGGCTGCACAGTACGCAACGGCTTTGAGTTCGTTACTTTCTGCTTTCGGAGGTAAATAATGAATATCGTAGATCGTTTTTTGAAATACGTCTCGTTCTGCACGACCAGTGACGAGAACACCGGTATGACTCCGTCCACACCCGGACAGATGGAGTTCGCCCGCTTCTTGGCGGATGAGCTCAAAGCCATCGGTCTCTCTGAGGTTTCCTTAGATAAGAACGGTTATATCATGGCTACGCTTCCCGCGAGCGAGGAAGGTCATCCGGTCATCGGCTTTATTGCCCACATGGACACAAGTCCCGATGCGAGCGGTAAGCATGTCAAGGCATCGATCGTCAAGGCCGAAGAGCGCGATTATATTGACGCTCGTTACAAAGGTCAGGATGTGATCGTGACGGACACCACTACCCTTCTCGGTGCGGACGACAAGGCCGGTATCGCGGAGATAGTGACCGCCATGGAGTACCTTATTCAACACCCCGAGATCCAACACGGTAAGATACGTATCGGCTTCACGCCCGACGAAGAGATCGGCCAAGGCGCGGATCATTTTGATGTGAAGGCCTTCGGTGCGGACTTCGCTTATACGATGGACGGCGGAGCGATCGGCGAACTGGAGTTCGAGAACTTCAACGCCGCGAGTGCTAAGATCAAAGTGCACGGTCTGAACGTTCACCCGGGATACGGCTATCATAAGATGGTCAACTCCATGCGTATCGCCTACCAGTTGGCCGTCATGTTACCGCGCTGGGAGACACCCGAGCACACGCAGGGGTACGAGGGCTTCTACCACCTGAACTCCATGAACGGTACGGTGGAAGAGACGACGCTCTCTTATATCATACGCGACCATGACCGCGCACGCTTCGAGAGCCGCAAACGCGAGCTGGAGCACCTGGTACGTAAGGTAAACCGCGAGTTCGGCGAAGGCACGGTTGAGATAGATATCCGCGATCAGTACTACAACATGCGCGAGAAGATAGAACCCGTCATGCATATCATCGACCTGGCTAAGTCGGCCATGGAGGCAGTAGGTGTGACGCCCAACGTGAAGCCTATCCGCGGCGGTACCGACGGCGCACGGCTGTCGTTTGAGGGCCTTCCCTGCCCCAACATCTTCGCCGGCGGAGAAAACTTCCACAGCCGCTACGAATACCTGCCTGTTCCAAGTCTCGAAGCCGCCAGAGACGTCGTTCTCGAGATCGTTAAAAGGGTTGCTGCGCAACGTTAAATTGTTAAACCGTTAAATCGTTAATATATGTTAAAAACAACACCGTTTACAGACATTCATATCGCATTAGGCGCCAAGATGGCGGAGTTTGCAGGCTTTAATATGCCTATCCAATACCCTACGGGTATTAATGCCGAGCACATGATCGTTCGCGAGGGCGTAGGCGTGTTCGATGTGAGCCATATGGGTGAGTTCTGGGTTAAGGGCGAGCAAGCGCTCGATTTCCTGCAGTATATCACGACCAATGACCTGAGTGTCATCGCTGCCGGCAAGGCACAGTACACCTGCATGCCGAACGGCAAAGGCGGTATCGTGGATGACCTCATCATCTACAAATACTCGACCACCAAATACCTCATGGTCGTCAATGCCGGCAATATTGACAAAGACTGGAAGTGGGTAAACAAGATCCGCGATGAGAAGTTCAAAGACGCCGATCTGAAACTCGAGAACGCCTCCGAGCGTTACGGTCAGTTGGCTGTTCAGGGCCCGAAAGCCGTTGAGTTACTGCAGCTCTTGACCGATGCCGATCTAAAGTCAATTGATTACTATGCGTTCCGCGAATGGAGTTTTGCGGGCGTACCGGGTGTTATTCTCAGCAACACAGGCTACACCGGCGCAGGAGGATTTGAACTCTATTTCCCGGCAGAAAAAGGCAAACAGATTTGGGATGCGCTCTTCGAAGTAGGCAAGCCTTTCGGTCTAGCTCCTATCGGTCTCGGTGCACGTGACAGCCTCCGTCTGGAGAAATGGTACTGCCTCTACGGCCATGATATTGACGACACGACCTCGCCCCTCGAAGCAGGTCTCGGATGGATCACCAAGCTGGATGCGAAGGACTTTATTGACCGCGATTTCTTGAAAGCACAAAAGGCAGAGGGCGTCAAGCGCAAACTCGTGCATTTCGAGTGCCTCGAGCGCGCTATCCCGCGTAACGGCTATGAGATATGCAATGAGGCCGGCGAAGTCATCGGTAACGTCACCTCAGGTATCATGCTGCCGAACACCAAAGTAGGTATCGGAATGGGATACGTTCAGACGCCATATGCCAAGAAAGAGAACATCATCTATATCCGTATTCGCGAGAAATTGCAACCCGCAAAAATCGTATGAGTAAGAACGTAGCGCTTGTATTAGGGTCCGGCGGCGCAAGAGGATTAGCGCATATCGGAGCGATAGAAGCACTGGAGGAGCGCGGTTATACCATCACGAGTATAGCCGGCTGCTCGATGGGCTCTATCATCGCAGGTATGTATGCAGCCGGACAACTCAAAGAAGCCAAAGAGTGGTTCTTGAGCGTGGACAAGCAGCTCATACTCCGTATGATGGACATCAACCTGCTGAGCGGTAACTCCTTGGTCAAGGGCGAACGCATCATACAGGAGCTGCAGAAAGTGGTGCCGGACCGGCCGATAGAAAGTCTGAACATCCCCTGCACGATCGTTGCGACCGACATGATCCATTCGGACGAGGTCGTCTTCCGTACCGGTAGCCTCTTCGAGGCTGTACGCGCGTCCATCAGTATTCCCCTTTTCTTCCAACCGGTGCAGATGGGCGACAGGCTGCTCATCGACGGAGGAATCCTCAATCCCCTCCCGCTCCATGTGGTAGAGCGCACAGAAGGCGATATCCTCGTAGCAGCAGACATCAGCGGTAAGGACAGTATGCCGGTCGAAGAGACCTACGAACCAATCGACGTAGAGGGCAAACTCCAGGACCTGAGGCAAAGCGGCATCCCGGTACCTAAGGCTATGGAGAACCAACTCCGTAACTTAGGCAAACGCGTGGATACGATCCTCGAGAACCGCGCCAAAGACTTAGGACGTAAGGTGAGCTTTGTTTCCCTTCTGGACCGCATGTCGGATATTCAGATCCAGCAGAGCACACTCCTTTCTTTACGTCTGTGCCCGCCCGACGTACATTCCGTCATGCGCCAGTACGCGTATAACACCTTTGACTTTGATAAAGCCGAGCAGATCATCGCGGACGGCAAACGGCTCATGAACGAGGCTTTGGACCGGTATGAGATTTTTTTGAAAAAAAATGACTAAATATTTTGTTATATCAAAAAAAAGCAGTACCTTTGCCGAAAATTTGATAATTAATCGTTGAAATAAGAAAAATAGAACATAAAATGGCAACAAAGCACTATTTATCTTACCTACAGGAGACAATGCACTCCAACTGGGACGGTCTGGCAATGGCCGACCTGGACGGAGAAAACAAGTACACCTACGCGGAGTTGGCAGCCGCTATCGCGAAATTGCATGTGACATGGCGTGAGTGTGGTATCAAAGAGGGAGATAAGATCGCACTCTGCGGACGTAACTGTGCGAACTGGGGACTGCTGTTCCTGGCTATTGAGAGTTATAAAGCAGTAGTTGTCAGCATCTTACCGGATTTCACAGCGGAAGGTATCTATTCGTTGGTGGACCACTCGGAAGCCGTGCTGCTCTATGTAGGTCCGAACGTAAAGAAGAAACTGGACTTGACCCAGATGAAGGGTCTGAAGGCTACGATCTTCATGGACGACA
This sequence comes from uncultured Bacteroidales bacterium, assembly GCA_902774075.1. Taxonomy (GTDB): domain Bacteria; phylum Bacteroidota; class Bacteroidia; order Bacteroidales; family Paludibacteraceae; genus Colicola. Next base: position 8,365 of record CACYGT010000032.1, on the reverse strand, counting down.
TGACGCTCCTGAATGCGGACGATAAGTTCACCAAGAAATTCGAAGGTGTAGAGGCTGCGTTTAAGAAAGCTTACCCGGATGGCGTGAAACTCGAGGATGTCCATTATCCTACGGATAACTACGACGACCTGGCCATCATCAACTATACTTCCGGTTCGACCGGCAACCCCAAGGGTGTTATGCTCACCCACCTCAACTTGAGCGGCAACGTGGAGTTCGCGCACACGCGTATTCCTCATAAACCGGGCGATACAGTACTCTCGATGCTGCCTATCGCACATATGTTCGGTCTGATGTTCGAGTTCCTGTATCAGATCTGCGAGGGCGCACAGGTGTATTTCCTGACCCAGGCACCTACCCCGTCGGTGCTGATGAAGGCTTTTGCACAAGTGAAACCGTTCATGATCCTCACCGTACCTCTGGTAGTAGAGAAGATCATCAAGAAAGGTGTGCTGCCGAAGATCAGCAGCCCTGTGGCTAAGATCATGTGGAAGACCCCGCTGCTCAGACGAATCATCCGCGGCAAGGTCAAAGAGGGTCTGGACAAGACCTTCGGCGGTCAACTCCGTTACCTGATCATCGGTGGCGCTGCCCTCAACGGCGAGGTAGAGCAAGTGCTGCATGACATCAAGTTCCAGTACTGCGTAGGCTACGGTATGACCGAGTGCGGACCGCTGATCAGTTATGAAGATTGGTGGGCATATGCGTTCCACAGCTGTGGTAAAGAACTGCCGCAATGTCACGTACGTATTGACTCCGAGGATCCGACCGGTAAGGACGGCGAGATCCAAGTCAAAGGTATCAACGTCATGAAGGGCTATTACAAGAACGAGGAGGCAACGAAAGCAGTCTTCACCGAGGACGGCTGGATGCGTACCGGTGACCTCGGTATATTGGACAAAGAAGGCAATATCTATATCCACGGACGTTCGAAGAACATGATTCTTGGTCCTTCGGGCCAGAATATCTACCCCGAGGAGCTCGAGGACAAGCTGAACTCGATGCCGGGTGTGGTAGAGTCGATCGTGGTAGAACGCGAGGGTAAGCTCGTAGCGCTCGTTTATCCGGACCCTTCGGCTGAGATGATGAGTGCCAAGACCCAAGCGCAACTGATGGAGGAAAACCGCATTGCGGTCAATAAGAACCTTCCTGCATACAGTCAGATTAGCGCTATAGAATTAGTGGCTTCGGAGTTTGAAAAGACGCCGAAACGCTCAATCAAACGCTACTTGTATAAGTAACGTTTCTGTAAATAATTAAGTGAGTAAGTAGATGGATCCCGTAAGGGATCAAAGCTTGCGCGAAACTGGGAAGCTTCGCGCTTGTTTTTTATATATAGTTAGCAAAAATGCAGAAAAATTTGCATATATGCAATAATTGTTGTACCTTTGCACCGCAAATGAGAAAAAATGAGTAAATGAGAAAATGTGTAAATGATTAAATATCATGACCAAGCATTATTTACATTACTTGACAGACGTCATGACCCATCAGTGGAATGACCCTGCATTGACAGACTACAACGAGAATCACGAATATACATTCGGTCAGTTGGCTGAACAGATGATCCGTCTACACCTGCTCTTTGAGCAGATGGGCATCAAGCCTGGCGATAAGATTGCGCTTGCGGGACGTAACTGCGCCAACTGGGCAGTCGCTTACCTCGCTATCGCAGCCTATGAAGGTGTGTGCGTTAGCATCCTGCAGGATTTCACGGCAGAGGATATCGCGCACCTGCTCGAACACTCGGACTCGGAGCTGCTCTTCGTAGGACCGTACGTATGGAAAGAACTGCAGACCCAGACTATGCCCAAGGCATTGAAAGCAGCACTATCCCTCGAAGACTGGCGTACCTTGTACCAAGACAAGAAAGCAAAAGTACCCACCACAGAGGACATCGATGCGGCCTTCAAGGCGAAATATCCGCATGGCTTGGCGCCCGAAGATATCTATTTTGCAGCAGACGAGTCCAAGCTATGCCTCATCAACTACACCAGCGGCTCGACCGGTAGCCCCAAGGGTGTGATGCTCAACGGACGCTCTATCAGCAATAATATCGAGGTTGGTATGAAGATGCTGCCGGTAGATCCGGGACAGCGTCTGGTATCGATGCTCCCTCTGGCCCATATGTTCGGCCAGGTCTGCGAACTGCTCTACCCGCTCTGCTCAGGTACGCATATCTATTTCCTGACCAAATCGCCCACCCCGTCTATCCTCCTCAAGGCGCTGAGCGACGTGCAGCCTTACCTCGTAGTGACCGTTCCGCTCGTGATCGAGAAGATCTACAAGAAAAACCTCGACCCGCTGCTCAGCAAATGGATTATACGTATGTTCTGGCATACGCCGGGCATCAGTTCAATCCTCAAGAGCCGCGTCAAGAGCGGTCTGCGGAGCGCCTTCGGCGGCAAACTGCGTTACTTCATCTGCGGCGGTGCAGCGATGAACCCCATCGTGGAGAAATGTCTCATGGATATCCATTTCCCGCTCTCTATCGGCTACGGGATGACCGAGTGCGGTCCGCTCATCGGAGGAAACCCGCCTAAGTACTTCAAAGCCCGTACGGGCGGCGTGCCTGTCATGGGTATGGACGTCAAGATAGACCAACCCAACGAAGCCGGCATCGGTGAGATACTCGTCAAGGGCGAGAACGTCATGCTGGGCTATTACAAGAACGAGGAAGCAACCAAAGCCGCCTTCACAGAGGACGGATGGCTGCGTACAGGCGACCTCGGACGACTCGACAAGAAGAAAAACATCTATATCAAAGGACGTTGTAAGACCATGTTCCTCGGTGCGTCGGGACAGAACATCTACCCCGAGGAGATTGAGGACAAACTCAATAACCAGGAGGCGGTCGGCGAGTCTCTTATCGTCGAGCGCGAGGGCAAACTCGTAGCACTTGTCTTCCCCGATGAGACGCTCACCAAGCGTATGACGCTCGATGAGATTCAGGCGATCATGAAAGCGAATCTCGAGAAGCTTAACCGCCTCATCCCTTCTTACAGCAAGGTAGCGGATATCGAGGTGCAGGACAAGCCTTTCGAGCACACCCCGAAGCGCTCTATCAAACGTTTCCTGTACAAGTAAAGCCTAAAATCTGCATGCAAGTGCAGATTTTTTGCATTTTGGGTGTAACCTTTGTGAAATTCCTGTATCATATAGGCAAAGATGGCATTTCGTCCGACAGATAATGAACTGATACGCGAGGTGTTGCAGGACAGCAACGCACGTGCTTTCGAGACGCTGATGAAGCGTTACACTTCGCAGGTCTATGGAGCGGCTTTGCGCCTCGTGAAAGACGAAGAAAATGCCCAAGAAGTGACGCAAATGGCTTTCATTCAGGCATATAAGCAGTTGGACAGTTGGCGGGGCGAGAACTTCGGGGCATGGGTTACTATCATCGCGAACCATATTGCCATCCGGATGCTGGAGAAAGAGAAACGACGAGCCATTGACAATTTGACGATTGACGATGTACAAGTGATTGACGAGGAGTACGACGAGATCAAAGAACAGCGCTTGCAATCCCTAGAAGCAGCTATAGCGGCACTCCCGGAAGCCGACCGACAAATTATCCAATGGCATTATTACGAGAACATCCCGCTGCAAGTCATCGCCCAGCGCGTCGGGCAGACAGAAAACAATATTAAGGTACGCATGTACCGCATACGCGAACGATTAAAAACAAAAATGCAATCATGACAGACCAAGAATTAGACAGTTTATTTAGCGAAAGCGCCAAACGGCAGCAACCTATCGCTCAGATCAACGCCAATGTGATGCGTACCGTTCGTCGTGACTTGCGCATCAAGACCATTCGTAAATGGGCACGTCTCGTTGGCGGCTGTCTCGGAGTGCCGATGGCTTTGGTTCTCTACGGTTTTGTGCTCAACGAAGCCATCAGCGGTTCGTCGATGCAATCGCCACTCCGCATCGTCTGCCTCGCCCTGCCGCTGGTCACGATCATCGTGTTGCTCGCCACCAGACTCCGGAATTTTCGTATGGAGGTGTAACCTTTTAATACCCCGCGTATCATATAAGTAAAGGGCGACCGGTAGCCCGCCAAAAATAACATGGTTAAACAATTAAATTTATAGTATTATGGAAGAAAGTTTAGGAGTAATGATTCCATTAGCAGGAGTTATTTTATCGCTCTCGATCCCCATTGTGGCTATTATCATGGTTTTTGTGACAGTCATGAATAAGAAGAAGCATGACAAAGAAGTCCGCCAACTTATAATTGAGAACCACACCGATGCAGAAACGGCCAAACTGCTCATCGACGAGCCGAAGAAAGCGCCAAAGCCCGGCACGATTGACCTCGGCACACTTCGTACCGCCTGCATGTTGCTTGGTGTCGGTCTCGGAGCAGGTATCAACTGGCTTGCGGATATTAGCACAAAAAGCATCTATTTTTGGCTAATAGTTGCCTTTGGTGTCGGTATAGGAATGTTATGTTCATTCCTCGTAGAATTGCGCCTAGCAAAGAAACAACACCCGACCGAGGATAATTGGAAAGACGAGTAACGTACGTCTTCATACCGTTTGTTATACACAAAAGCAAGTCCGTTTCCGCGGGCTTGTTTTTGGTATAAATCTATGAACACACAATTTTGTGTGAATGAGTGACACAAAACCTCGGTAAAAGGTCGATAAAACCTCGACAAAAAAAGGGCAACCCCAAAGAGTTGCCCGGATGATCTTTGAAAGAATGAAACTTACAACAGATGGTACGTAACTACCAAGCCGGCCATGACGATCGAAACCATCGACATGAGCTTGATGAGGATGTTGAGGCTCGGTCCCGACGTGTCCTTGAACGGATCACCTACGGTGTCACCTACGACAGTAGCCTTGTGGCAGTCACTACCCTTGCCACCGAAATGACCTTCCTCTACGTATTTCTTAGCGTTATCCCACGCACCGCCGGCATTGGCCATGAACACAGCCAGTACGAAGCCTGTTGCCAGACCGCCGATCAGCAGACCCAGCACACCTGCTACGCCCAGTACCAGACCGGTGATAATAGGCACTACGATAGCGAGGATAGACGGTAGCAACATCTCCTGCTGTGCACCCTTGGTAGAGATAGCCACGCAGCGAGCATAGTCCGGATCGGCTTTGCCTTCAAGGATACCCTTGATCGTCTGGAACTGACGGCGCACCTCTTCTACCATATGTTGTGCAGCACGACCTACAGCGTTCATCGTCAGACCGCAGAACAGGAAGGCCATCATCGAGCCGATGAAGATACCTACCAGCACGATCGGGTTCATCAGGTTTACGTTATATGCGTCCATGAAGTCCACCAGCGTCGCTTTCGCAGCCTCTACGCCGTTCGGCAATGCCTCGCCGGTACGGATGAGGGCGATCTTGATCTCCTCTACATACGAAGCCAAGAGAGCGAGTGCGGTCAGAGCAGCCGAGCCGATAGCAAAACCCTTACCGGTAGCAGCTGTCGTGTTACCCAGCGCGTCGAGCGCGTCAGTACGTTGACGAACTTCTGCGGGCAGACCCGACATCTCGGCGTTACCGCCTGCGTTATCAGCGATCGGTCCGTAAGCGTCCGTTGCCAGCGTGATACCCAGCGTCGAGAGCATACCTACAGCCGCGATACCGATACCGTAGAGACCCATGCTCAAGTTAGCAGGGCTGAACTCAACTTGGAAGCCGTTTGCACAGAGGTATGCCAGAATAATGGCTACACCTACGGTGAGAACCGGGATAGCCGTCGAGAGCATACCCAGACCCAGACCGCTGATGATCACAGTGGCCGGACCGGTCTGCGAACTCTCAGAAACCTTTTGCGTCGGTTTATAACTCTGCGAGGTGTAGTACTCCGTGGACTGACCGATGATCATACCGGCGATCAGACCTACTACTACCGACAGACTCACTTGCCACCATTGGTCGGTCTCTGTACCGAACAGCCAAGCGAAGATACCGAAGGTCACTGCAGCGATCAGGAAACCGGCCGTGTTGGTACCGATAGCCAGCGCACGCAGCAGTTCTTTCATACCTGCACCCTCTTTGGTCTTGACCATATAGATACCGATGATACTCAGCAGTACACCGCAGGCAGCGATGAGCGAAGGAGCCAAAACAGCTTTCAACTGCATACCTTCGACAGCTGAAGTGGCGAATGCCGATGCACCGAGGGCCATCGTAGCAAGGATTGAACCGGCATACGACTCGTACAAGTCGGCACCCATACCGGCTACGTCACCTACGTTATCTCCTACGTTGTCAGCGATAGTAGCAGGGTTACGCGGGTCATCCTCCGGGATATTGTACTCCGTCTTACCTACGAGGTCAGCGCCTACGTCAGCAGCCTTAGTGTAGATACCGCCACCCACACGGGCAAACAGCGCTTGCGTCGAAGCACCCATACCGAAGGTCAGCATCGTCGTCGTGATCGTGATAAGATCCGCCTCTGCGCCTACCAGCGCGAGAAGACCCGTGTACTTCAGAATCAAGAACCAACCTGCGATATCCAACAGCGCCAGACCGACTACCGTTAGACCCATCACGGCACCTGAACGGAAGGCTACCTGTAGACCGGCGTTCAGACTCTGACGAGCGGCATTAGCCGTACGAGCCGAAGCATAGGTAGCCGTCTTCATACCGAAGAATCCGGCCAAGCCCGAGAAGAAACCGCCTGTCAGGAACGCGCACCATACGATACCGTTTTGCAGTTTGAATATTGCCATTACAGCAAAAATAACAGCCAAGATGACGAATACGATCGTTACGACCTTGTACTGTTGTTTCAGATACGCCATTGCTCCCTTACGCACGTGGGAAGCGATGGTTTTCATCAGCTCAGTGCCCTCATCCTTGCCCAGCATCGAGCGATAGAAATAATAGGCAAAACTAAGAGCTAACACCGATGCCGCCAATACGACGAACATCAACACTGTCAAATCTTCCATAGAATTGTGTTTTAAGAATTAGTATTAGTTATGTTTGTTTTCTCGTTTCTGCTTTATCAAAGCGGCTACAAAATTACTGCTTTTTTCGCATATATGCAAGGAATAATAAAAAAAAATTTGAAAAAAAAGCACGCGCACTTGTGTATATCATTTTTTTTTTGTAATTTTGCACCGCAAAATATGTGAAAACACAAATTCATTATTTATATATAACACACATGGAAAAGAAAAAAAGAGTTTACACCTTCGGTAACGGTAAGGCTGAAGGTAATGCACAAATGCGTGAACTGCTTGGCGGTAAGGGCGCTAACTGTGCTGAGATGAACTTGGTAGGTGTGCCCGTTCCTCCGGGATTCACCATCACGACTGAGGTCTGCAACGAGTACTACCAGGTAGGTCAGGAGAAGATCGTAGCTGAGCTCACCGACGAGGTAAACGCAGCTGTCGCTCACGTAGAGGGTCTGATGAACTGCAAGTTCGGTGATCCGAAGAACCCGCTGCTCGTTTCTGTTCGTTCGGGTGCACGCGCATCCATGCCGGGTATGATGGATACCATCCTCAACCTGGGTCTGAACGACGTAGTAGCTGAAGGTATGGTCGCTAAGACCCAGAACCCGCACTTCGTTTACGACTCCTATCGCCGTTTCGTACAGATGTACGGTGACGTCGTGCTGGGTATGAAGCCGGTCAACAAAACCGACATCGATCCGTTCGAGAAGATCATCGACGAAGTAAAAGAGATCCGTGGCGTGAAGCTGGATAAGGACCTGAACGTAGAGGAACTCAAAGAGCTCGTTAAACGTTTCAAAGCCGCTATCAAGGCTCAGACCGGCAAGGACTTCCCGGATGATCCGATGGAGCAACTCTGGGGTGCTATCTGCGCTGTATTCCGTTCATGGATGAACGAGCGTGCTATCCTCTATCGTAAGATGGAAGGAATTCCTGACGAGTGGGGAACGGCTGTGTCGGTTATGGCCATGGTATTCGGTAACATGGGTGAGACATCTGCAACAGGTGTTTGCTTCAGCCGTGATGCCGGTAACGGTGAGAACCTGTTCAACGGTGAGTACCTGGTTAACGCACAGGGTGAGGACGTTGTAGCAGGTATCCGTACCCCGCAACAGATCACCAAGATCGGTTCGCAGCGTTGGGCAGAGCGCGCTGGTATCAGCGAGGAAGAGCGTCTGGCGAAGTATCCGTCCATGGAAGAGGCAATGCCGGAGATGTACGCTGAACTGAACGCTATCCAGCAGAAACTCGAGGATCACTACCGCGACATGCAGGATATGGAGTTCACCGTTCAGGAAGGCAAACTCTGGTTCCTCCAGACTCGTAACGGTAAGCGTACCGGTACGGCCATGGTGAAGATCGCTATGGATATGGTTCGTGAAGGCAAGATCTCCGAGAAAGAGGCAATCTTCCGCTGCGAGCCG
>CACYGT010000031.1 GCA_902774075.1 uncultured Bacteroidales bacterium | reverse complement strand
GTCTTGACCGAGTTGCGAATATTCTCCGGCGTCGGATGGGTTGTGAGCGAGTGCCAGTCGGCAATAAAGAACATGCAGTCATACTCGTCCTGCATCTTGACGAACGATTTCACTGCCCCGAAATAGTTACCGAGGTGTAAGTTGCCCGTAGGGCGTATTCCGCTAATGACTCTTTCCATAATTAAATCTCGATCGGTAATTGACGGTAGATAGGCTGTGCGAGTGCGGTCAAAGTGGTAGTGTTCGACACACCCGGGATCACCTGAATCTTCGTATTCAACAACTGCAACAAATGCTCATTATCATGTGCGTACACCTTGATCAGCAAGCCGAAAGCACCAAGGGTATATTGCGCTTCCACCACTTCGGGAATCTGCTCCAAGGCCTTGATAATCTGGTTGTACATCGATGCTTTCTCCATCGTGATTCCAATATAGACGCAGAGCTCATAGCCTAACATCTTCGGCTTGACATGATAACTCGAGCCGGTGATCACACCATTGTCAAACATCTTCTGCACGCGCTGATGGATAGCGGCACGACTAACACCACACTGCTCCGCTACTTCCTTAAAAGGAATACGCGCGCTCTTCGTGATAATCTTCAGGATCTTACGATCCAATTCATCAATTTTTTCCATTATATATATGTACCCTATTTATTATTGACAAAACGTAAAACACCTGCCTCACTTGCTACGATATAGGTGCCGGCCGGCAGATAATCGACCGCAAAAGCAGTGCGAGAGGTCGTACCCAGACATGCACCGTTCACAGCAAAGAGACGTATCACTTTTCCTTTGGGATTCAACACCGAGATGCCGTCAAAAGAGAGGTCGGAATCTTCTTTCGTAAGGCTGATATCCGAATGTCCACCCTCTTCGCCAAGGATAGATACGAAACCGCTCTGGTAGTTCTTAATGAACGCGGAGAGCTGCTCGTTGATATCCGAACTGCTGTCCGATGCGCCCTCCAGGCTGAAATCCACATCACTATGCAGCATACGTCCTGCGCCGAACTCGCTCTTCACGATCGCCGGCACATCTTCCGGTGCATCCGGCGTGATAACAGGCATCAGAGAGGCATCCGTATCGAAGTTATCGTAACTCGTCCCGCCCTGCTTGCACACTACCGTTGCCGGTACTTGCTCGTCCCGTGTCTGCGCTAAATAGGCATCGAAATGAACGGTGTTGGTAGCCGAATAATAGACTAAAGTCTTCGAGCCGGTAAACACATTATTGAAGGCCTTGATGATACCTCCGTCTTCCTTCGAGAAGGTCGGCGCTTCTTTCTCGTCCGTACCGTTCTTGGTATCCGTACCTTGCATGGATATCAACATCGGGTGCGGACAGTTACGGAAATAGTTGTTCTCCACAAAGACCGAAGATGCCTTCGTAGATCCTACACCGTACTTGGCTACGCCATCATAATAATTGTTGTACACATGCACACTCATCGTGCGTACACGCGGATGGCGGGAGTCCGAATGGTCAAACCAGTTATGATGATAGGTGATATAGTTCGGGCCGCTCTCCGATTTCATACCGCACATAGCAGACTTACCGGAGTCCCAGAAATGATTATACGCCACTGTCACATATTGCGAATTGGTCTTCACGTCAATCGTTCCGTCGCCTTTCTTCTGGTCCGATGCACTACCCGGCTGGCTGTAGAATCCGTCCAGATGATGCACCCATACATGGCTGTTCTTCGTATCCAGCGAGATGCAGTCGTCCAGCGCACTCATGATCGCAAAGTTACGCAACTCCAGGCTCTCCGCCTGACGCGCCAGGACACCGAAACCGCGAATGACGGCATCGTTGCCGACACCCTCCAGCGTGATCTCCATCGGGACACCTACTTTGCCTTTGATCTGCAGTCCTTCTTCTTTGCTGCCAAACGAATCGATTTGGTTCGCTTCTATCGTACCTAAGATACGGATAGCCAGAGGCTGATCAGCAAAGCCCTTCTCATAGGCCGTCAAGATATGCTGAATACCGACACAATGACGCCTATTTCCTTTACTGTCTATCACCACGTCCATCTCCACCGAAGCGGCATTGTCTTTGTGAATATACAACACTTTGGCGCCATCTTTGAGCGTTCCGTCATTCTTATACGAGCCTACTCCATTCGGGTAATTGAAATGCGCAAAACCGTTACGATCATGCGCTTTGACGGTCAAGATAGCCGTCTCGGTAGCCTCCGTGCTCTGCTCTACATTATCTATTACCGGAACAATTTTCAATTGATACGAACCGGCTTTCAAGCCTAAGACATCTGCGCGGCAGAACGAACCGTACTCACGCAACAACTCACGGTCCAAAGCCGTATAGGCTCCTCCCTGAGGACGTACATAGACATGATAATAGGTATTTTGCTGAGGTGTCCACTCTACGAAAGCACTCTCCAACCACGCGCCGGCATTCGTAATTTGAACGGCTGCTTGCATAGACACACAAGCGAATAAAACGATGAGCAAAAGAAGACTTTTCTTCATGACCGCAACGATTTAGTATCAATTTTCGTGCAAAGATACACTTTTTTTTGCATATGTGCAAGAAAAATTGTAATTTTGCAGCAAATTGTTGTAACAAAATGACACTTGACGAGTATATTTCCTTGCATTCGAGCCCGGAAAATGAAGCCTTACAGGCCATCACGCGCGACACGTATAACCATGTGCTCAACCCGCATATGCTGAGCGGGCACGTACAAGGGCGCGTGCTGAGTATGATCAGTCACATGCTGAAACCTCGGCGTATTCTGGAGCTCGGTACGTTCACCGGTTATAGTGCGCTATGTCTCGCGGAAGGCATGGCCGAAGGCGGCCAACTGATCACGATCGAGCATAACGACGAGTTGGAAGATACGATCAGACGCAATTTATCACGGTCCTCTCTCCAAGACCGGATAGAACTACGTATTGGAGATTGCAAATTGGAAATTGGACATTTGCAAGGTCCTTTTGATCTGGTGTTCATAGACGCCGACAAGCGCGAATACTGCGCCTATCTGGATCTCGTGTATCCCTTGGTACCGGTAGGCGGATTTATCTTGGCGGATAACACGCTCTGGGACGGACATATCATCGATTCGGCGTACGACAAGGACAAACAGACACTCGGTTTGCGGGCCTTCAATGACCAACTAAAAGAGGATGACCGCTTTGAGCAAGTCATCCTCCCGTTACGAGACGGTCTTACATTGATTCGCAAGGTCCGTTAAAGATTCAACGCTTCTTCCCAAGTATAATCGTGCTCTTCGGTCTGAGAGGGCACATATCCCATCGTCTCTCTGGCTTTGTCCTGCGGGAAAGTGAAATAGGTGCAGGTACATTCGCACAACAGTTCCCCTTCTTCGCTGTATAACTCGCCTTGCACGATGGCTACGTTACGGCGCATCTCTTTAAGAAAAGCACGTAACTTGATGTAACTCTGCAAGGTAGAAACGGGTTTATGATACCTCATCTCCATCTTGGCGGTTACGCCGGCTGTCTTGAGGATATGAAACACGACCCATCCGCACACTTCATCCAGCAGCACGGCTTGAATACCGCCGTGAAGGGTATTGAGCCACGACTGATGGTTTTGCGTCGGACGCCAGATAGAGATGATCTCATTGCCGTCCTCAAAGAAACGCATACGCGTACCTATCGGATTATCGGGACTGCAGCCGAAACAGTTATAGCCCGGTGTATGGGTCCAAGGATTGATGATACGTCTCATGCTTTCTCTGAAATTGTAAGCCAAATAGCGGAGATATTATCCTTTCCTCCGGCTACCTTTGCCGCATCTACCATGTGTTCTACCAAGTCCCGGTCGGACCAGTTGTTTTGCATCGCCTCTTCGATCACCGCATCGATCTGCTCGTCGGTAAGCATGTCAGTTATGCCGTCAGAGCAAACCAGATAATGATCCCCCGACAAGATGCGCTCCGTCACATCCTCCACGTCCGCGAACACAGTCTCCCCTGCGCCCAGCGAGTTATAGATAAGGTTCGACTGCTGCGTCTGGTCTCCTGTCAAATTGCGCATCGAGTGGTCCTCGCTGATCTGCTTGAGGATACCGTTGCGATGTCGGTACAGACGGCTGTCTCCAATATTGATGGTGAACACACGTCCTTCATAGGAGAATAGACCGACAAACGTCGTACCCATTCCTCGGAACTGCGGCAACTCGATACCTTTTGTATTAATCAGGTTATGAGCACGTTGCGCCCACTCTTTGGTAGCCACGACTATATTGTCCGACAACAACTCATCCGGCAGGCTATTGAGGAACTCATCGAAGGACTCAACTGCCAACTGGCTGGCGAACTCACCGCCTTCATGACCTCCCATACCGTCCGCCACGATAGCTGCGAAACGGGTGAAGTTGTGCATGAAGAACGAGCCGTCACGCGATTCGTCCTGACAGAACTCTCTATTGAGGAGGATCGTATCCTCGTTGTTCGTTCGAACGCATCCTACATCCGAACGCAGTGCATAGGAAATCGTTATCATGGGTCTACCGTAAATTCAATGGTCGAAAAGCGTATCTTATCTCCTACATGGATAGGATGCGGAACATTGACAGGAATCTGTTGTCCGTTGATGAACGTACCATTGGTGGAACCGATATCAGTCACCGTCCACTCTGCGCCTTTCTGATCGATACGCGCATGTTGGCCGGACACGTCGCCGAAGACGCCGAAGACCGAAGGATAATGGCCTCGACGACCGATGATCACACCGGCAGCCAGACCTAAACGAATACCGTACAGCGGACATACGAGGTGGCCGGGCTGTATGCCAAAGGACGAAGGTGCACCCGGGCGCACGGTCTTGTCCGCACCTCCGGAAGGTGCCTGCGGAGCCTGTGGCTGTTGCGGAGCAACTTGGGGCTGTTGGGGAGCAACCTGGGGTTGTTGAGGCGCAACTTGCGGTTGAGGCTGTTGCGGTGCCTGAGGTGCCTGAGGTGCTTGCGGCTGTTGCGGTGCTTGCGGTGCCTGAGGCTGCGGGTTAGGCGTGCCTTTGAACTCACTGGCCTTGATCAGTTCCGCACCACACTGCGTACAACGACGACCTCTGCCGAACACTTGACAGGAAGGGCAGATATACAATTCCGTACCACATTGGTCGCAGAAATAACTATCGCTTTCAATGTCACATTTACATTTGGGGCATTTAACTAAGTTCATATAGTTTCAATTTTGATAGTTAACAAATAGATTACATATCCTCTTCCTCAAACGTGTTGAGTTCTTCCTGAGTAGCTGTATCGTTGATCAACTTCGGCTCCAGACGGCCTCCTTGACGCTGTTTGACGTTCGTAAAGTAGTTATTAACCTCACGGGCATTACCGAAGTGACGGTCGCGTTTGGCGAACAGATCAATGAAGTGCTGCTCCATCTTCTTGTCCGCCTCGGGCGTTAAGACATAGCCTGATTTCTTCGCTATCCTACGGAAGATATCCGCCAGTTGCTCGCCGGTATAATCCTCAAAGGTGATAGACTTGTTGAAACGGGAAGTCAGACCGGAGTTAGACTCTACCCATATCTTCATCTCATGGGTATAACCGGCAGCGATACAGATGAACTTACCTTTGTAATCCAGCAACATCGGCAGCAGGGTGTTGATAGCTTCCTGTCCGAAGTCGCCCTTACCACCTTCGCTCAAGGCATACGCCTCGTCGATAAACAAGACGCCGCCCAACGCACTCTTGACCACCTTAGCCGTCTGAGGCGCCGTTTGACCGATATAACCGACTACCAAGTCCTTACGCGTCACCTCGATCAGTTTGTTGGTCGGCAACAGACCTAAGGAGAAGAAGATATCCGCCATGATACGTGCGACGGTGGTCTTACCCGTTCCAGGGTTACCGAGGAACAGATAGTGGTCGAGGTCCATCTTGAAGTTACGTCCCATCAACTTGGCACGTTTCTGCTCTACCATGATCGTTCGTGCCAAACCGCGTACTTCGTTCTTCACATTATCCAGACCGACCAACTCATCTAACTGCTTCATGCACTCCGAGATATCGATCTGTTTCGGCTTCTCGTACGGGATATCTGCTGCCTCGAAGGTATTACAGAGTTCTTGCGTGATCTCCGACGTAGGTATGGCGGAGATACGCTTCGCCTGATGGCGTTTGATGGCCTCGTATAGTTTGACCATCTCACGGGCATTGCCGAACTTCTCGTCGCGCTTGTCGTACATCTGACGAATTAGCATTGTGAGCAGTTCATCCGCCTCCGGCGTGAAGACTTTTTTCTTCTTTTTCGCCATTGAAACCAAGATCTGCTTGAGTTGCTCCGGCGTATAATCCTCGATATGCATACGGTCCGTGAATCGGCTACTGAAGCCCGGGTTGGCATCTTGGAGGAATTGCTCGATCTCCTTGCGATATCCGGCAATAACTACTACAAACTTACCGCGGTCGTTCTCCATACGCGTCATAAGTGCATCCACAGCCTCCGAACCTGTTGTGTCGCTCGAACCGCCTCCTCCGGCGCTCGATGGTAACAAGGTATAGGCCTCGTCTATAAAGAGGATACCACCCATCGCATCTTCGCACGCTTTGTTCATCACCTTGGCGCTCTCGTTCACGTACGAGGATACCAGCGATTTGCGTTCGCGCTCGACCACTTTGTCCGTCGGCAGCAGACCGATGGCCTTAAATATACGACCGAGCATACGAGCGACCGTTGTCTTACCTGTTCCCGGGTTACCGGTCAGCACGATATGTACCGGCGTCAGTTCTGCTTGGGCAAAGCCCAACTCGGCCATACGTTTGTCATTCTGCGTCTTAAGCGCTATCTCGCGGATTTTCTCCTTTACCTCTTCCATGCCGACCAACTCGTCGAGTTCTGCCAGCAGTTCATCTACGGTCTTATCGGCCATAGCCTCAGCTCCTTCTATATCTTCGCGCGTGAGCACACGTTCCATACCTTCCACGAAGGTGCCGTTCTCCTTCGCTTCCTGAATACGGTCGCCTTGGTTCTTAAGTGCATTCTCAAAAGCCTTACGCACCTCACGGGCATTGGCGAAGTTACGGGTACGGGAGTTAAACATCTTGCGGAAGAAGTTATCCACTTGTTGTTCTGCCTCCTCGTCCAAGGTCAGTTTCTTGCCCTTCACCATGCGACGGAAGATCTCTGCCAATTCTTCGGCGGTATAGTCGCGGAAGTCTATCGTCTTTGTGAAACGGGACTCCAGACCGGAGTTGGAAGCGATGAAGTCTGCCATCTCCTTGTTATAACCGGCAGCGATCACGACGAACTGTCCGCGGCGGTCCTCCATCAGTTTGAGTAAGGTATCGATAGCCTCTTGACCGAAACTGTCACCTTCGCCCTGCTTGAGCGAGTAAGCCTCATCCACGAACAAGATACCTCCCATCGCTTTATTGACGCAATCCGTCACTTTCGGCGCCGTATGACCGACATACGAACCGACTAAGTCCGCACGGCTCACTTCTACCAACTGACCGATCGGCAGCACCTCCAACGAACTGAGCACATCCGCCAACAGGCGTGCCATCGTGGTCTTACCCGTTCCCGGATTACCCAAGAAGAGGAAGTGGTCGGTGATCTCCCGTTTGGCATTGACGCCTTCACGGAGCGCATCGAGTTCCAGTTTGTTGACGATCTGACGCACCGCATCTTTGATGTTCTCCACGCCTACATACTTGTCAAACTCCGCCATCGCCTCTTCGGTCGTCTTACGACGGTATTCGACGCCTTGGATATCCGCCTCGGTAGCCACCAAGGTGTTTCGATCGCGACGAACAGCAAACTCACTGATCTCCAGGGCTTTATCTTTGGCTATATGCGCAGACATCGCTACACCCGGATGATCACGGTAGAACTGCTTATAGACTCTATCCAGTTTGTCTTTGGCTGCCGGCTCCAGGGTCAAGCCGTAGTCATTCTTCAGCATGGCTTCCGTCATTTCGATAATCTGCTCCGGCGTATACGGCTGGAGGTGGAACTGATAGCGGAAGAGCGAAGCGATAGTCGGGTTGTTCTGCACGAACTTTCCTAAGCCCGTCTCTGTACCCATGAGGATAACGATCGGGTTGCCGTCCCATTTCTTGATGCCGTTGAACAAGATATCCAGATCCGTCACATTGCGCACTTCGTCGTCCGGCAGCAGTTTCTGGACGTTCTCGATACATAAGATACCATCGCGCGCCGCCATCACATTGTTATCGAAATCTTTGGAGAACTCCGCAAACTCCGAGGCATCAATGACCTTAGGCGTGGATTTGGAGATGATCTTATTCTCATAGAACAAGTCCTGAATAACACGCAGCAAGGTCGATTTGCCCATACCGGAATCGCCCAAGATAAGCATGTTATGGCGTTTCACTTGTTGGCCGCTCATACGCTGGCGGGACATAAGTGCATCATACGTATCCAGGATATCACGTAACTGTTGCTTGATTTCCGCCATACCGACAAGGGCTTGCAGTTGTTTCTGCGCCTTATCTACGAGTTTCTCGCCGCACCACTTGCAGTAGTTAGCTTCTTCTCGGTTGTCTTTGTTACATTTTTTGCATCTCATAACTAAACGGCTTGTTAGGAGTGAATATTAAATTTCTTTTTGAAGATCTCTATCCATAACTGCCATGTCGATTTGCCGTCAAACTTGGCAGCTGTTTTCTTCTCTGCTTCCGTGATCTCACGGGAGTACTCGAACTGAACTTGCGCGCCGGATTTCGTGTTGTAATACGTACCCTTCATCGAGGAATAGGTATCGTCCGTAAAGGCGCAGTTATACGTTCCGTCCAAGACGTTGTTCTTCACCTGGTCGCGAAGGAACATGGTCTTTTTCTCCGTATTGATCGAACCTGCTACTTTCTCATTGGCTACTTGTTTGAAGCGCACATGAATAACGCCTTCTACCTTGTCCGCCGAGGCAGATGTGATATCCAGCAGCGAAGTCTTGCCATTGAAATAACCTTTCCATGTACCTACCATATGCGGGATATGCGAAGCGGTCATGGACTGCTGTGCCATCAGACGCGGGGTGAGAGCGACCATCAACGCAAAGAGTCCGGCTGTAATCACCATCGTCGGAATAGCCCACCAGAGCAGTTTCTTCAGGTTCGCGCTCAGCGTGCTCTCATACGCCTTGGCCTCATCGATGATAGGCGAATCGAACGCACCTCCATTCGGATGGAAGGTATAATGAAGCGGTTGTGCCAGAATATCGTCCAAACGAGAACCGTCCGTAAAGGCATTCATATCGCTCTGGTTCAACGGCAGGTCGATATAACACTTCTTGACGATCAACACGCCGACGATAATCAACATAAGCGCTATCGCATATGGAGCAACAGGCACGAGGAAGGCCATTAGCAGATACAAGAGCCAATACAGGATGGCGGCGACTATCCAAGAGCATATCGCCTCTCCGACCAGTTTGCCGTCTAATCCCGTCAAGATACACATCGGGATAAACAAGATAAACGTCGTCACCTCCGTGAAGCCCCAGAAATGGCCCTTCATGATATTGCCTTCAAACGGGAAGCCCAATACACAGAGCACAACAACCAAAGTTGCCAACGGCACGAAGCAGAGCAATGCCAACAAGATACGGACAGCCACCATAGCGCCGTATTTACGTTTGGCTCCGGCGATAGCACCTTGCACTTGCCCGGTAGCAAACTGATAACGGCCTACCTCCGGCAGATCATCGTCCAGCGAGGCAAGGAACTGCATATACTGGTCTGTCTTTTTCTCGAACGCAAACTGACGTGTCAGATCCAGTTTGTTGTCTTCTTGATAGAAGACGGTCAACCATTCTTTCAAACCACGCTTATCCGACAACTCGTTCTTCAACTCCGCACGGGACAGTTTCTTCGCGTCCTGAGGTTTGGTCAGCACTTTGCCCGAAGCGGTGCGATAGAACGGATCAAAGCCCATACCCTGAATACATTTGTAGGTAGCGACTTTCTCGTTGTAGGGAGCCGGCTTCTTACGGTTATCCTTCGAGTTCAGATCATAGCAGAAATCTATCCAGTTGATCCAGTTATCGTAGGTACCTTTGGACCTGAGGTAGAAATAGAGCACCGAACCTTTGAGCGAACGAACATAGTTGTATATATCGTTCAGTTGGCTTCGCTCCTGATCGGAGTACTCTTTGGGATTAAAGGTGGCATCGATAGCCTTGTTGAGGGCCTCAGCGATATGCTGATAGGTGTACATCGTGTTCTGATCCCAGCCTAAGTTGAAGTTCACGCTTCGGTTACAACAATAGAGGACACCCCAAGACGAAGCACCGCCGCTCTCCATTTTGAAGCCGTCGAAGACGGTACGGATACGCGCCGCTACGTTCTTGTCGCGATACTCTATCCAGCGGATAAACGCCGGACGACGGATATCCAACCACGTCTCATCTGTGGCGCCGTTCTCACGGGCGGCATCGATCACATCCTTGAGCGTGTTGCAGTCGATCTGCTTGTGCATTCGGGTCTCATACACGAAGGGCTGATTCGGATCTAAGGTATAGACGAGTTCCGTCACTGCCTCGCGCAGATCCTCCGGCTTGGCATTCGGCACACTCATTTTCTTATACAGACTATCCGCATATTGATCCAGACCCTGCACACGCAGTAACACATACAGCAAGTCACTTCCGTTCTTCAGCGTCTTCACGTACGTGGCTCTGTTATGCAGAATAGCCGAAGCGATCTCTTGTTGCGTCGAGCAGGGATTGCCTTTTACATCATAATAAGGCATCGCCGGATCCAGCACGTAACATGCCGCATAGACACCGGCTTGCTTGTCTGTCGCGTACTTATTCTCCACGATCTCCTCGATATCCACCTCCAACTCCGGACGCAGGTTCTCTTTCAACCATTGGTTGATCTTACCGCTATACAAGTACTTCTGCGCCAAAGCCTGATCTTGGTACATCAGCGCTGCTAACTCCTCCGGCGAATTGGCTATCTGATTCTTACCTGCGTTATATACGACATGGAAGGACGATTTCTTCTCCGGAGCCGGAACGAATGATGCAAACGGGTCACCACCACTCGCCCACTCTTTGATCTGCTGGAAAGTAGGACGTATAGCGTAGTCTACATCCGTCAAAGCCTTGATAAGACTCAGTGTGTGGCCTTTTAAGTTATCCGGATAAGGTAATTTACCTTTGGATTTCCAGCGCATTAACTCGGATTCTTTCTGACGGAACGCACTCTCACCCATCCATAGACACAGCAGTGCGATACCTAACGAATAGAAGTCACTGCTCTTCGTCAGTTCGCGCGCTTGCCCGGGTACGTTATAGTAGAACTCGGGCGCAGCGTACGTAGGCGTGCGCGCCTCTTTGGCTTTGTCACCCGGTTCTATACGTACGAGTCCATCCTTGTCATATCGGGATGAGATACCAAAGTCAATCAATGCCAAACGTGTCTTGCCTTTATCGACAAACAGGAAGTTAGCCGGTTTGATATCGCAGTGCAAGAATCCTTTCTCGTGGCAGGTATGGATACAAAGCGCCATCATCACCGCCAACTTTTTGAGTTCCAACTCGTTGCCGTTGATATCATACGATGCCAAACTACCGCCTTCGCAATATTGCATCAACTCGTATGCAACCGTTTGGTTGGTATTGGGATTTGTCCAATTGCCATAACTGTACAGGCCTACCAGACCCGCCTTACCGTCCGTGGACTTAACGGCCTTCAGAATCTCCGTATCGGCCAACGTCAAGCCCGGATAATATAACTTAAGCACATAATTCTTACCTCCGTTCTCGACAAGCAACAGGTTTCCTTCGCCCGTTCCTTCGGACAGCACCTTGACGAACTTATACTTCTTGCCATCGATGATGTACTCTTTCTCGTACGTTCTGTTCAGTTGGTCGATAGCTTGTTGGGCGGTACGTACGGTCTTATCGCCTACAGCGCCCGTCGGGACTTGCGGACGAACGGTCTTGGCCGCATCACCTCCGTCTATGCTTTGCGGACGAACGGTCTTCTCCACATCATCGTTGCCAAGGTTGGTCGGACGAACGGTCTTCTCCACATCATCGTTGCCAAGGTTGGTCGGACGAATCGTGGCATCGCCGTTAGGAGCACCCGGGCGCACGGTCTTGTCGCCATTATCGTCGTTACCTCCCAGGTTGTTGGGTCTGATTGTTTTATCTGCCATAATATAGTGATTGTTTGTTATGCGTTAATCGTCTACTTGCCAATTCTTGGTTGTGATCACCTCGTCTATCTCAATATTCTCATACACCCATATACCTCCATGCCAAGGCTCTGCGCACTCCGACGGTTCGTGGTGGTGACAACCGCAGTAGTTACAGATCCACTCTACGGGTTTTTGTATCTTTTCCTTGTGGCGTGTCACCGTGATAACCGGCAACTTACGCGCGCAGAAATAGTTACGCTGCATCTGTGGTGTTGCGCCCGGATCCGGAGCCAAGTCCTCCATGATACCGTTCATCTCAGCTACGTTCTGTTTGTACTCTTGTACAATCTCACGCATCTGTTCAATCTGGATCTTCATTTTCGGACGTTTGGGTGCTTCCGGCTTCGGTGTCTCAGGTTTCGGTGTTTCCGGTTTCTTCTCTTCTTGCGGTTGAGGAGCCTCCGCCACACCGTTCTGAATCATAGCCAGCAGTTCCTCGTATTCGGAAACCAAAGCCTGATCTTCCTCACTCAGTTCTACTTCTTCTACGCCCTCTTCATCTGCTAAATCTGCACTTTCCAGGATTCGACGTTCCAACTCCACCATACGCTGCTGGAGTTCGCACATCCGTTGATACTTAGGATCTGCTTTCGCCTCCGCAATAGCCTGTTGGGCCATATGATCCAGCGGGTGATTACACTTACGGCAGAACGAGCGGAAGTTTAGCGTTCCGCACTCCGGACAGATGATACCTTCGCGTGAGTTACCGCACTCCGGACAGAAACGGTCTGACGGATCCATCGGAGAACCGCAGAAAGTACAGATATTCGGGTTCGTCGGTTTGCCGCAATGAGGACATATCTCCGCGGTGATCGAGATAGGAGCACCGCAATGGAAGCAGTTCTTACCGGGCGTCGTCTTCGTCGGGCGATATTGGCGGTACTGCTGTTGTTGCTTTTGTCGCTCTTGTTGTTGAGATTGAGGGTCTTGAGCCATAGGGCAATAGTATTTCTAATGATTACTGTAAACAATGATCAAGCGCATCGGTGATAGCTTTCTTATCCAGATGCTGACCGATAAAGACCAGTTTCTGCATACGGTCTCCGTACTGCGGATCCCAGTCTTTGCGTAACTGCGGGTCATCTGCCATCAGTTGCATCAGTTCCTCTTTGGGCATGGTCGCGAACCACTCACCGGCTTTGCGGATATTAAACTGACGTCCGGCTTGCTCAAACAAGTAGCACATGTCGTACTCCTCTGCAAAATAACACATACCTTTGCAGCGGATAATATTCTTCGGCCAATGCGCTGCCACGAACTCATCGAACAAACCTAAGTCAAACGGTCGGCGGGCATAATAGACATACGTATCAATACCGTATTCCTCACCATGCTCGTGACCTTCTTCGTGGTGATGGTGGTGATGATGTTCATGTTCTTCGTGCTCGTGCTCCTCCTCATCGTGATCGTCATCATCATCGTCATCGTGATGATGCATAGCATCTTCCACTTCCTGAATCCATGCAGCCGAAGTAGCGACTTTATCAAAATCAAACAGATGCGTATTCAAGATCTTCTCAAACGGCACGTCGCAGTAGTTCGTCTCGATGATCTCTGCAGTCGGTTGAATAGCACGAAGAATAGCTTTGGTCTTGGCCAACTCTTCTTCGCTTACCTCTGCGGCTTTGTTCAGCAAGATGATATTGCAGAACTCGATTTGCTCTGTCACCAGCGCTGCAAGATCTTCTTCTTTGGCTACATGACCTAAGGCCTGTCCGCCTTCGAACTCATCGCGCAGACGCAACGCATCCACAACCGAAACGATACAATCCAATACCGGCAGACCGTCTTGGGCAAACTGCGGCACCATCTGCGCATACGAGCAGAGCGTCTGTGCAATAGGTACCGGTTCGCAGATACCGGAAGCCTCAATCACAATATAATCGAAGGCCTTCTGTGCCGCCAAGTCATGCAACTGCTGAATAAGATCCATCTTGAGCGAGCAGCAGATACATCCGTTCTGCAACGCCACCAGACTGTCATCGTTCTGGCTGACTACTCCGCCCTTCTGGATCAACGACGCATCGATATTCACTTCGCCTATATCATTGACGATCACAGCAAAGCGAATACCTTTTTGGTTAGTCAGGATACGGTTAAGCAAGGTCGTCTTACCGCTTCCCAGATATCCTGTCAATAAAAGAATAGGTATTTTTGCAATCTCTTTCATCCTTTCACTCTTTCATTCTTTAATTCTTTCATTCTTTAATTCTTTACTTCACATACGCAGCGTAATCGCCGTAGTATTTATCCACCAATTCGGTTTGACCGTATCGCTCGCAGTTCTGCAGCACATAACTGAGAATAGCCACTTGACGATCGGTACTCGACGCCATCACGCTCCGTTGACGACGGTCCAACGATTGCGCAAAACGCATATACTCCACACAGGTCTGCGCTACCTTATCCATGATCGCCGCAGCTTTCTCGTCTTCGTGCAACATGAAGTACATCGATGCCATCGAAGCCGAAGTATAGTCGTACGGGATATTGTAGCCCGGCAGTTGTTCTTCCGCGAAGTCCAGCACTTCCAGTGCTTTCTCACGTTGGTTCTCGCGAATCAGTTGCTCTGCCAGTTGGGCAAACATCATACGGTGGGTGCGGCACATACGCATCAGGTTCTCGTCGATATAGATACCCGGGATATTCATATTGCCGTAGGCAAACTTATGCATCATGTTATCGTACATCTTCTCCGTATTGATGCGCGGTTGTCCGTCACGGCTACGCGTCGGCGTGATCTGATACGTCAGACCGGTCAGCTCCATATAAGGCTCCAGACCCAAGTAATAGTCGTTACCTACCGTCACACAGAAGTATATCGGACGTTGCCATTTGTTGGTGGACAGCATCTCCATAATCATCATCTGCGAGCGGGTGTACATACGTTTCTTTTGGAACATGATCTGCTCGCCGTCCGGCGTCTCTACGTACAACTGATCTGTAGGCAGGTAGTTATCGCCCTCACGGTTCTTGGTACGCGGATCGTCCGATCGCAAGAAATTAAAGGCTTTCTCTACGGACAGCGGTTGTCCCAGACGGTTATCCACACGGGCTATCTCATTCGCGCCCGGCATGAAGTCTTTGTACTCCCACGATATCGGAAGCGCTTTCGATTCATAGTACGGACGTTTCATCTGACTGATATACCAGTCGGTCTGCAGATAACTCAGGTTACAAACGCGCAAGTCTGTGCCTACTTCCTCTACCTCCTGGTTGTACCAGAGCGGGAAGGTATCGTTATCGCCATTGGAGAACAAGATAGCTTGCGTCTCGCAGGACTTGAGGTAGTTCGCACCGAAGTCTCTACAAGAATATCGCTGGCTACGATCATGGTCGTCCCAGTTCTGCTGCGCCATCAAGGCCGGTACACCAAGGCAGAAAATAAACAGCAGCGATGCAACAATCGCCTTTGTTCCTTCACCCTTTACTTTGAACCATCGGTTAATCCAATCCACCAACGCCAGCACACCGAGTCCGATCCAAATACAGAACGCATAGAACGAACCGGCATACGCATAGTCACGTTCACGCGGCTGGTACGGTGTCTGGTTCAAGTAGATCACTATAGCCAGACCGGTCAGGAAGAAGAGCAGGAACGTCAACGTAAAGCTCTTCCATCCTTCCTCATTGCCTTCGTCATCACGTTTGCGGCATTGCCATACAATACCGATGATACCGAGCAGCAACGGCAGGAAATAATAGACATTATGGCCTTTGTTCTCCTTCAACTCTGTCGGCAACAGACTCTGGTCGCCCAACATCGCATTATCAATAAAATCAATACCGCTGATCCAGTTGCCTTTGGTGATATCGCCATAGGACTGCAGGTCATTCTGACGACCAACGAAGTTCCACATGAAATAACGCCAGTACATGAAGTTGACCTGATAGCGGAAGAAGAATCGCAGGTTCTCCGCAAACGTCGGGCAATAGTCTGTCTTCGTCTGTCCGCAATAGTCATAACGCACGCGTTTTCCCTTTACGTTGGCCCACTCTTTGTAGGCCTGCACATGACTTCCCTGAGACGAGTACATACGCGGAAAGAGCATGCAGAACTGCTTCATATAGACGTAGCTCGTCTTATGTCCGGTGACTACATAATGATCTTTCTCGCCTTCTACTTTCGGCGCCGGAGCATACTGCGCATGACCGATGTTCTCTACCGGCACGCACATGTTGCCCTCGATACGCAATTCAACCGGCGCATTATACGTCTGGCCATAGAACAACGGACGGTCGCCGTACTGCTCACGATTGAGGTAGTACTTGAGGCTAAACACATTATCCGGGCTGTTCTGGTCCATCGGTGTGTCGGCGTTCGAACGAATGACAAGGGCTGCATAACTGCTATAGCCGATCAAGATAACGGTCAGCATCAGCACGCCGGTGTTCAACCAGCGCCAGAGCTGTTTGCCATCGCCTTGTGCGTGCTCGATATCTGCGCGGTTATACGTGTAGTAGATCGCCCAAACGAGCAAAGTAACGGTCATGATCAGGCATACCCACATACCCGTATTGAACGGACATCCGAACACATTAACGAACAGTAACTCAAACCATCCGATCACAGTCGGGAAACCCGGGATAATACCGTACAGAATAACCAGCAACACCGCACACGAAGCCAGGAAAGCATAGATCATGCCCTTCCAACTGAACGTGTACTTGCGGAAGTAATAAACGAGTCCGATAGCCGGAATGGTCAACAGGTTCAAGAGGTGCACACCGATACTCAAACCCATCAGATATGCAATGGCTATCAGCCATTTGTCGCTTCCTTCCTGGTCCGCCTGTTCGTCCCATTTGAGAATCAACCAGAACACCACTGCCGTAAACAGGGATGAGGATGCATACACCTCGCCTTCTACGGCCGAGAACCAGAACGTGTCGCTGAACGTATACGCCAACGCACCTACTGCGCCTGCGCCGAGGATTCCGATACCTTTCCACAGTTCATCCGGCTGTACCAGTTTCTTGGCCAGCGCCGTAATGGTCCAGAACAGGAACAGGATCGTAAACGCACTTGCCAAAGCCGACAAGGCATTCACGCACATCGCCACATGACTCACGTCACTTGCGAACAGACTAAAGAAATGGCCCATCAGCATAAAGAACGGTGCTCCGGGCGGGTGTCCAACGTCCAGTTTCCAGGCGCTGGAGATGAACTCACCGCAGTCCCAAAACGATGCCGTGGGCTCCATAGTAAGGAGATACGTAGCCGCAGCGATGGCAAAAACCACCCATCCGCAGACCGTATTCCAAAGTTTAAATTGTTTCATTTTGTATAGCTTAATTTTTAGTATATGTACACATTTAGCCAATTTGGGCGCAAAGATACAAATAAATATTGACATGCGCAAGAGCCCGCGCGAATTTTTCAAAAAAAAGTGTGAATTTTAAGATTTTATCTTATTTCCCTTGCGCGCACAAAGAAAATGTTGTAAATTTGCAGGCTTTTTGTGAAAAAACTGAAAACTGATTATTGAATACTGACTACTTAGATTTATGATTAAAGTTGGAATTATAGGATGCGGCTTCGTAGGTGGAGCCCTCAAAAACTGGTTGGAGAACAACAACCCCGAGTGCAAATTATTCATCAGCGACCCGTACAAAGGATATAATGACGATCTGAGCGATATCGACATCGCTTTTCTGCAGATTCACGTACCTACCGAAGAGGACGGCACGCAAGATTTGACGCTGATGACAGAGTTGATCAAGAACCTGCCGGACGTACCCGTTTTCGTTCGTACAACCATTCTGCCGGGTACCAGTGAGCGTTTGTCCAAAGAGACCGGACATAATGTTTGTTATATGCCGGAGTTCCTCACGGAGCGTACGTTCATCGAGGACTTTAACAAACAAACGATGGTTTTCACCGGTGCTCAGGACTTGTTGACAAGAATCTTTGTTGGTAAGAAATTTACCGTAATGAGTCCGCTGGAGGCGGAGTTGACCAAATACATGCACAATGTCTTCGGTGCATACAAAGTAACCTACTTCAACGCTTGCCGCGAGTATTGCGAGAAGATGGGTGCAGACTGGCGCAAAGTACATACCGGCGTGCTGCTGTCCGGTTACATCAACGACACGCACACCTATGTTCCCGGTCCCGACGGTAA
>CACYGT010000030.1 GCA_902774075.1 uncultured Bacteroidales bacterium | reverse complement strand
CCGAAGGATCAGTCCATCGGCATCAACCGCTTCACACTGCGTGTGCGGAACGCCGACCTGATGCCGCTACTCGTGGAGATCAAAGAGGGCAAGAAAATATCGACGCTCAAACTCAAAGAACCAACATTTATAACAACCCCACAAGAATATGTATTGACTCCTGACAAGGATACGTACATCAATGACATGCGCTTATGAAAGTTAAATGCTTAATTATCGGCTCCGGCCCTGCCGGTTACACGGCCGCTATATATGCTTCCCGTGCGAACCTCGCACCTGTGCTTATCGAAGGTCCTCAATTGGGAGGCCAACTGACGACCACGACCGAAGTGGAGAACTTCCCTGGGTATCCGGACGGCGTTGAACCCTTCACAATGATGGATGACATGCGTCGTCAGGCCGAGCGTTTCGGTACCCAGTTCGTCTCCGGCATCGTGACCAAAGTGGACTTCTCTGTAAGCCCGAAGAAAGTGATCGTCGAGGACGAGATCGAATACGAAGCCGACGCGGTCATCATCGCTACCGGTGCGTCTGCCAAGTACCTTGGCCTCGAATCCGAGCGCACCTATCGCGGTCGCGGCGTGAGTGCGTGTGCTACTTGTGACGGTTTCTTCTATCGCAAGAAGACCGTAGCTGTTGTCGGCGGTGGAGATACGGCCTGCGAAGAAGCTTCGTACCTGGCCGGTCTTTGCGAAAAAGTGTATATGATCGTTCGCAAACCTTTCCTGCGTGCATCGGCCGTGATGCAAGATCGCGTGCTCAATAATCCCAAGATCGAAGTGCTCTTTGAGCATAACACGCTCCAACTGACGGGTGAAGGCAAGGTACAAGGCGCGGACCTCATATACCGCAAAGGCGAACCCGACGAGGAACAACGTCATATTGCTATCGACGGTTTCTTCTTGGCTATCGGCCATCACCCCAATACCGAGCTCTTCAAGGACTATCTCAAGCGCGATGCAGAGGGTTATATCCTCGTAGACGGAGACAGTCCGCGCACGAATGTACCGGGTGTGTTCGCAGCTGGTGATTGTGCCGACCCGCATTATCGTCAGGCCATCGTGGCAGCCGGTTCGGGTGCGAAAGCCGCTATCGAAGCAGACAAATACATCAAATCGTTATAAAGATGAAAAAATCGATCCTGTTCTTCCTTTCTGTCACACTCTTCGGTCTGCTTTCCTGCACACCGGAGAAAGTCATTCATCAGGTAGGTACAGTAGAGAGAGACACGCTTTGCGGCGTGCCTTGTCGTGTCTATCTGCCGCATGAGTACGCCAAACGGGCCAACAAAGAAATCTTCCCGGTCCTCTATCTCCAGCACGGTATGTGGGGCAATGAGAACGATTGGGAAGAGAAGGGCGCTTTATTGCCGATCATGGACTCGTTGTTACGTCTGGACGAAGTAAAGGAGATGGTCGTTATTATGCCCGATAACTGTCCGAGCAGACCGACTTACGAAGAGGAATTGGCCAACGCGACGACCGGTGAATGGGAGGCTAACTTCGCAGCGTTTATGACGGAAGCGGAGAGTAAGTACAGCATCAGTGCGAACCCTGAGCAACGGGCTATTGCCGGTCTGTCTATGGGCGGCTATCACACGATGCGCGTCAGTTCGGTACTCAACGGCCAGTTTGCCTATGTGGGTATGTTCTCCGCCGCAACTTTCGTGCATCAGGCGCCCACGAGACCCAAACTCTTCTGGCTTGCTATCGGCAACGAGGACTTTCTTTATGACTCCTTCCAAGCCTATCGCAAATGGTTGGACGAGAACCATTACGAATATACCTATTACGAAAGTGTCGGCGGCCATACATGGCCCAACTGGCAGGATTATATCACGCGTTTCCTGCCCAAACTCTTTCACTAAGTTAACAAACAAAATACCTATGATAAAGACAATCGGAGTACTTACTTCCGGCGGAGATGCCCCGGGAATGAACGCAGCTATTCGCGCGGTAACGCGTGCAGGAATTGCGCAAGGATTAGAAGTGAAAGCCATCTATCGCGGTTATAAAGGCCTTATTGACGGCGAGGTAAAAACCTTTACAACACAAGACGTGTCGGGTATTATCCAGCGCGGCGGAACGATCATCAAGTCCGCTCGTTGCCCGGAGTTTAAAGAACCGGAAGGGCGTAAACAAGCTTACGAGACCTTGCAACGCGAGCATATCGATGCCTTGATCGTCATCGGCGGAGACGGTACGTTTACAGGAGGTCGTGCTTTGGCACAAGAGTTCGATGTACCGGTCATCGGTATCCCCGGAACGATCGATAATGACCTGTGGGGTACAGACGCTACGATAGGTTATGACACTTCGCTCGGTACCATCACCGAGTGCATTGATAAACTGCGTGATACCGCTACCTCGCACGAACGTGTGTTCCTCGTAGAGGTCATGGGTCGTGATGCCGGCTTTCTGACGCTCAACGCGGCTATTGCCGGAGGCTGTGAGGCCGCTATCATTCCGGAACGTAGATCCGTAAAGGAGCAGATAGAGGAAGCCATCGGTAGCGGCCGTCGTAAATCCAAGAACTCGTCTATCGTGCTCGTTCAGGAGCATGCTGTAGAAGGAGGAGCGGCTGCGGTAGCTAAGATCATCGAGAAAGAACATCCCGAATACTCTACCCGCGTGACGGTATTAGGTCACTTGCAGCGTGGGGGTAGTCCTTCGGCTTACGATCGTATTCTTGCTTCGCGCATGGGAGTAGCGGCTGTACAAGCCGTGGTGGACGGCCAACGCAACGTCATGGTAGGTATCCAGAACGATGACATCGTACTTGTACCGCTAAGCAAAGCGATCCACCAGAAGAAAGATATCAAGGAAGACTCCTGGCAAGCTATGTCCGTATTGAGTATCTAAGTTAAAAGAATCGAAACGACGAAATTAAACAATCTCTAATATAACAATGAAAAAAAATCTTCTATTTGTAATTGCCGTTATCTTGACGGCATGCGGAGGGAGCGCTCCTACGATCGTTCAGACATCGTATGAAACCATGACGATCAGCAAAAGCGACATCTCGGTGCCGCTGAAGTTCAGTGCTACCCTCAAAGGTACCGCCGACGTAACCATCACTCCGCAGATCAGCGGTCAGTTGATGGAGGTGTGTATCACCGAAGGTCAGCAGGTCAAGAAAGGCGACGTGCTCTTCCGTATCGATAGCCGTGATGCACAACTCGAACTCGAGTCCGCTGAGGCTAATCTGTTGGCTGCTGAGGCACAAGAGAGTAGTGCGCTGTTGGAGTATGAGAGCAACAAAAACCTGTACGAGAAAAAGATCGTAAGTAAGTACGTGCTCGATAACGCAGAGAACCAATACAAGCAAGCCAAGGCTTCTGCGGCGCAGTATAGAGCAACGGCTAACCGCGCTCGCGTCAACCTCGGTTACTGTACCATCACGGCTCCGGTATCCGGTGTCATCGGTTCGATACCTGTCTATGCCGGTGACCAGGTTTCGTCCGGGACGTATCTGACGATGGTCAGTGGTAACGCGAAGATGTACGCGGAGTTCTCCGTAAGCGAGTCGATCCTGGCGGAGCGTACAGAGGAAGAAGCCAAAAATTCCGAGAAGATGTTAGCCGCTATGCCGGATGTGAGCTTTCTCTTCAAGAACGGCGATGCGTATTCGATGAAAGGTCGTATCACCAGTATCACCGGTACGGTGGATCGTACGACAGGTGCGCTGACTTGCAAGGCTACGTTCCCCAATCCTAACGGAGTGCTCTATTCCGGTGTCCAGGGTACAGTCGTTATTCCGATTGACGTCAAAGACGTGATGGTTGTTCCGCAGAACGCGATCGTGAAGTTGCAGAACAAATCGCTGGCGTACAAAGTAGGCCCGGACAGCTGTGTCACCAGTGTCATTGTCAAAACCGCAAACATCAGTTCCGACCGTGACTTAGTCGTGACCGAAGGTCTGGAAGTAGGTGACGAAATTGTTACCGTAGGCGCGAATAACTTGGTTGAAGGACAAAGAGTGATTTTCTGATATGAAAGAGAATATCTTTATTAAGCGAAGCGTGATGGCAATATCCATTGCCCTTGTCATCATGCTCGTCGGATATATATGCCTCAATACCTTGCCGGTGGAGCAGTATCCGAATATCGCACCGCCGACCGTGGAAGTGACGACTTCCTACTCGGGCGCGGACGCCAATACGTGTATGACCTCTGTCATCCGACCGCTGGAAGAGCAGATCAACGGTGTGCAGGACATGACCTACATGACCGCTACCGCCTCTTCCACAGGTGACGTATCCATCACCGTCTATTTTAAGCAGGGTACTGACCCGGATATGGCGGCGGTGAACGTTCAGAACCGCGTGTCGCAGGCTGAGGCATTGTTGCCGAGTGATGTGATTCAAACCGGCGTGACGGTGAGCAAACGTCAGAATAGTATCCTGCAGATTGCCGGTATCAAATCAACCGACGGTAAGTACGACGCAGACTTCATATCCAACTATATTGACATCAACGTCAAGCCTCGACTGCTTCGTATCTCAGGCGTAGGTAACGTCAGCAACTTGGGTAACACCTACGCCCTGCGTGTATGGTTGAAACCCGACGTGATGGCACAGTACGGACTCGAACCGGACGACGTCTCTTCTGCTATTCAGGCGCAGAGTTTCGTGACTTCTACCGGTACGCTTGGTCAGCAGTCTGAGAATGCATACCAGTACCCGATGGAGTACAAAGGTACGCTCAAGTCCATCGAGGAGTTTGAGAATATCGTTCTTCGTACGCAGGATAATAGTAACGTCCTCTACCTGCGCGATGTAGCTACGATAGAGATCGGTGCAAAGGCCTACACCATGACCTCTGACATGGACGGTATGCCCGGTGTGTTCTATCTCATTAATCAGTCGCCGGGAGCGAATGCTACTCTGGTTAACCAGGAGATTAATGAGCTCTACGAAAGTCTCAAACCGAGTCTGCCGGCCGGCCTGGAGTTTGTGATCCTCGAGACCAGCGATGACTTCCTCTATGCCGCTATCCACAACGTTGTCGAGACCCTTATCATCGCCATCCTTCTGGTGATTCTGGTCGTTTATTTCTTCTTGCAGAACTGGAAAGCAACCCTTATCCCGTCTATCTCGATCATCGTGTCCTTGCTCGGTACGTTTGCAATCGTGCAGGTAGCGGGCTTCTCGCTCAATATCATCACGCTCTTCGGACTGGTGCTCGCCATCGGTACGGTCGTCGATGATGCCATCGTCGTCGTCGAAGCCGTGATGGCCAAACTGGAGACCGGTAAGATGCAGGGCTCACCCAAAGACAAAGCTGCGCAGGCTACCCGCGAGGCCTTAAGCGAAGTATCGACGGCCGTTATCTCCTGTACGCTTGTGTTCATGGCGGTGTTCATCCCTGTGACCTTCATGAGCGGTACGTCGGGTACCTTCTTTACCCAGTTCGGTGTAACCCTCGCCGGTTCGGTAGGCCTCTCTTGTGTCTGCGCGCTCGTGCTCTGTCCGGCACTCTGTGCCATCCTGATGCGTCCCAACGAGGAGGTGGCTGAGGGTAAGAAATGGAAGGGTATTGACTACTATACTAAGATCGCTTATGAAGCCAGTTACAATGCCATCCTGAACAAGTACCAAGGCGCGGTGCAGAAATATCTGAAGCGCCCTGCCCTGTCATTCGCTTTGTTAGCGGTTGCTGCTGTGTTGTTCGTGCTCTTTATGAAGATCCTGCCTTCGGGTCTGGTTCCGCAGGAAGACCAAGGTGTGATCATGTGTGAGGTGCGTATGCCGGAAGGCTCCACGCTTCATGAGAACGCGGAGATCATGAAGCAGGTAGAAGAGAAAGTGAAAGCCATTCCGGAGATGGAGAGTTACGGTCTGGTAAGCGGATATGGTCTTCTCTCGTCCAACGGATCGAGTTATGCATCGCTCATCATTCGTCTCAAGAATTGGGATGACCGTAAGGGCAATGAACATTATATTGACAATGTCATGTATCGATTCTACTTTGATTGTTTGTCAATTAAGAACGCACAGGTGTTGCCCTTCCAGATGCCTCAGATTCCAGGATACGGTACGTCCAACTCGATTGACCTGCAGGTGCAGGATAAGAGCGACGGCGACTTCTCTGATTTCGGAAACAAGACCAATGCGCTCATGGTCAAACTGATGGAGCGTCCGGAGATCGCCAGCGCGATGTCCACCTTCTCGGAGCGTTTCCCCAAATACAAAGTGCATGTCGATCCTGTGCAGTGCGAGCGTGCCGGAACAACGGCTAAGTCGGTGCTCAACACCCTCGGCGCGTACTGCGGCGGTTCGTATGTAGGTAACTTCAACCAGTTCAGTAAGGTCTATAATATCATGGTCGGTGCGGCGCCCGAATACCGTCTCGATCCGTCCTCGCTGAACAATATGTATATCAAGGTAGCAAACAATAAGATGGCACCGCTCTCGCAGTTCGTGACGCTCGAAGAGATCGTCGGCTCGTCTTCACAGAACCACTTCAACCTCTTCCAATCGATCTCCTGCTCCGTAACGGCGGCGAGCGGTTACTCGGAGGCGCAGGCGCAACAAGCTATCGCCGAGGTCTTTAAAGATAATATGCCGTCGTACTGCTCCTATGAATACGGCTCGATGTCGCGTGAGGTGGCTTCCAGTACGAAGAGTAATACGACGCTTATTATCTATTTGATATGCGTCATCTTGATCTACCTCATCCTCGGTTCGCTCTATAACTCGTGGCTCACCCCGTTTGCGGTCCTCTTGTCCGTTCCGTTCGGTTTGATGGGTTCGTTCCTCTTCTCGTATATCGGTAACAAATTGGGCTATCCGGGAATGGAGAACAACGTCTATCTGCAGACCGGTGTGATCATGTTGATCGGTCTGCTTGCTAAGACGGCCATCCTTATTACTGAGTTCGCAAGCGAGCGACGCAAACAAGGACTCTCTATTGTAGATGCTGCATTCGAGGCATGTAAAGAACGTCTGCGTCCGATCCTCATGACCGTCATCACCATGATCGCCGGTATGATTCCGTTGATTATAGAAGGCGGAGCCGGTGCGAATGGTAACCGTGCGTTGGCACTTGGTGTCGTAGGAGGTATGTCTGTCGGTACACTCGCATTGCTGTTTGTGACACCGGCCTTCTTCATCATCTTCCAAACACTCGAAGAGAAAGTTAACGGAAGTCCGGTACAAGAAGGAAAGGAGGAAACAAAATGAGAAAGTATATCTATATAGTTTTAGCCGCTTTGGTACTGAGTTCTTGCGGCGTATACAAGAAATACAAGTCGCAGGACGAAGCACCGCAGGACTTATTCGGCTCGGGTGATTCGATCGCTCAGGTGGCATTGAACGACTCTTCCATTGCCTCGATCTCGTGGCGGGAGTTCTTTACGGACCCCTTGCTCCAAAATCTCATCGACTCGGCGTTGGTGCGTAACACCGACTTGGAGGAAGCACGTATTGCGGTAGAGCAGGCGCAGGCTTCGCTCAAAGCCGCCAAGTTGGCGTACCTGCCTTCGCTCAGCTTGAATCCGCAGGCGAGCATCTCTACGAAGATGTTCGGCACCGCCGGTAGCGGCACGGGTTTGGGCTATTCCTATAACCTTCCGCTCCAACTCGATTGGAACATCGGCATATCCGGTTCGGTAACTGTTAATAAACGCAAAGCAAAGGCTGTTTTGGAACAAGCGCAGGCATCCCGCCAAGCGACACAAGCTAACATCATCGCGACCGTTGCGCAGTATTATTTTCAACTGCTCATGCTCGATAAAGAACTTGAGGTGCTCATCCAAACGGACAGTCTCTGGAACGAGTCTTTAGAGACAGAGAAAGCTTTGTGGGAAAACGGTCAGGCATACTCGACGGCAGTCAACCAGATGGAGAGTTCGTGTATGGACGTCAAGCTACAGATCTTTGACACCAAACGCAGTATTCTCTCGGCCGAGAACGCAATGTGTCGGTTGCTGCGCATGACGCCGCAACCTATTGCACGCCATAAATGGGGCGAATATCGTCTGCCGGAGCGTTTCGGAACGGGCGTGCCCGCAACATTGCTGGAGAACCGTCCGGATATCAAGATGGCCGACCAAGCCTTGGCTGAGGCTTTCTATAACACGGCACTGGCCCGCTCGCAATTCTTCCCTTCGTTCTCGCTGCAAGGCATCCTCGGGTGGATCGGCGAGAGCGGCGCGGATCCGGGTGCTATGTTGCTCAAAGCATTGGCATCGCTGACGCAACCGATCTTCGCACAAGGCAAACTGCAGGCACAACTCAAGATCGCCAAACTCAACCAGGAGGAGAAACTGGGTTCTTATGTCCAGACGGTCATTGATGCCGGCAACCAAGTCAACGAGGCACTCGCCGACTGTCAGGTAGCTAAGGATAAGGATCAACTCTACAAGCGTCAGGTGGTCGTGCTGCAAGATGCGTATGACGGCACACACGAGTTGATGAACGCCGGTAAGGCCAGCTATATCGAGGTACTCACCGCACAAGAGTCGCTTCTCTCCGCCCAACTCAATGAGGCAGAGAACCTCTACGATGGCGCCAAAGCCCTCATCGGCCTTTATATCGCCCTTGGCGGGGCTATCCAATAAAAAACAACACGAGTTATGAGAAAGTATCTGACCTGCATCCTGTTCGCCTTCGCGCTGGTCGCTTGTTCACAAAACGAGTACCTGCAGTTGGCGCAAGACATCGCCCAAAGCGAGATGAAACATCATCCTCAGATGTGGACCTGTGATGGGGCATCCAAGCCCAAATGGGAATACACACCTACCTTGATGGGGCGGGCGTTTGTGGAGCTGTATGACGCTACGCACGACACCGCCTATCTTAATCACGCACAGCGTTTTGCGGACCAGTTTATCGGCGAAGACGGGACGATTCTGACCTATAAGAAGAGTCTTTATAACATGGACCGTATCCAGGGCGGTAACTTCCTCATCCTGTTGAATAAGATCAATCCGCAGCCGCAGTATGTGACGGCGATAGAGACGCTGCGCAACCAGCTACGAGAGCAACCTCGAACCACCGAAGGCGGGTTCTGGCATAAGCAGGTCTATGAGCACCAGATGTGGCTCGACGGACTGTTCACCGGCACCACTTTCTATGCCCGTTATGCGGCATGGAAACCTGAACCGGAGGCGTGGAGTGATGTTGCGCGCCAGTTCCTCATCGTCGATCAACACACCCGCAAAGCCAACGGACTCAACCACCACGGTTGGGACGAGAGTCGGCAGATGGCGTGGAGTAATCCCGAGACAGGCTGTAGCGCCGAGACCTGGGGACGCGCCGAAGGATGGTATGTCATGGCGCTCGTCGATGTGCTCGAATCGATGCCCACCGACCAGCTCGAACGCCCCGAACTCATCGCGATCCTTCATCGTGTCATAGACGCTCTCTTAACCGTTCAAGATCAAGAGACCGGGCTGTGGTATCAAGTGCCGGATAAGGGAGACCTAGAAGGCAATTACCTCGAATCAACCTGTTCTGCTATGTACGCCTATGCGATGGCTAAGGGCGTACGTATCGGCGTGCTTGACGAGCGTTATAAGATGGAAGCCAAGCGTGTACTCGATGGCCTCAGAGCCCATAAGATCGTGCGAAATGAAGACGGTACGCTCTCACTTATCGACTGCTGCGCAGTGGCCGGTCTTGGCGGAAACCCCTTCCGAGACGGCACCTATGACTATTATATCCATGAGCACATCCGCCCCGATGACCCCAAAGGCATCGCTCCGCTTATCTTAGCTTGCATCGAAGTTGCTAAAATTTGATAGGGATATAAATACAAAAAACGGCCTTTGCGGGTCGTTTTTTGTGGTGCCACCGAGAATCGAACTAGGGACACAAGGATTTTCAGTCCTTTGCTCTACCAACTGAGCTATGGCACCCGGAGCATTCTCCCGTCAATCGGGAGAAAGACCATGTCCGCTCCGCCTAAAAGGGCAAAAAATGTCGCTCTTGACGAAAGCGACTGCAAAAGTACTGCTTTTTTTTGAATTGACCAAATTTTTTTGCATTTTTTTTGCATTTTTGCTAAAAAAGTAGTACTTTTGTGCCAAATTTGAATGAAAAATGGAGCTAAAAGTGATTGCATACGCCCGAAACGGGCACACGGACAAGTTCGGAATACCTCGGCAGAGTAGGGAAGAAAGTCCGATCTTGACGCGTATTGTTTTTGAACCCGAATACCGTATTCCGGAAGCCTTGCGTGGCATCGAAGGATACAGTCATCTTTGGTTGCTCTGGGGATTCTCTGAAGTTGATTCCTGGAGTCCGACCGTTCGGCCGCCAAGACTGGGAGGCAACAAACGAATGGGCGTGTTTGCGACACGGAGTCCTTTTCGGCCTAATCCGATAGGATTAAGTAGCGTCAAATTGGTGGGGATAGAAGACGGCGAACTGATTGTCAGCGGGGCGGATGTGCTGGACGGCACACCGATCTATGATATCAAGCCATATCTGAGTTTTTCGGACAGTCATGAGGATGCCAAGAATGGCTTTGCGGATGAAACGAAGGAGCATAAATTAGAGGTCGTTTGGGAGGTTGAAAGTACTACAAAAACAGCTAAAAACCTCGAGCAAAGTCTAGGATTACCTCGTAATACCCTCGATGCAGTCTCGTATATACTCAGTCAAGACCCACGTCCGGGTTATCAGGATGACCCTGAGCGGGAGTACAAACTGGACTATGCCGGATGGACTGTAACGTTTGTGGTAAACGGCCCAAAAGTGATCGTAAAAAAGATAGTGAAGATCTAATTTCGAAAGTTTTCAAAACCGGTGAAATAGATAAAAATATGAAAAAAAATAAATTTTTATTCCGAAATACTTGCGTATGTCGGATCTTTTTTGTAATTTTGCGGTGCAAAATGGGTGTATCGCAAGCACGCTCGCATATAAATAACAATAAATCACGTAGTTGAACCATGAAAAGGAACATTTCTTTTAGTATTTTACTGGCTTTCATGCTTGTTTTTTCGTGTGTAGGTCCTTTACGCGCAAAGAATATCGGCGTACCTGCAGAGTGCGAAGATGTAATGTTGCAGGCTTTTTACTGGGACAGTTATAAAGATCAGTCGGGTTCTGACTCCAAATACGGCCGTACAAAATGGATCGATTTGTGGAGAGATTCGGCTATGATTAATGCGTATTTTGATCTCGTTTGGTTGCCGCCCAGCGCAAAAGCCGGAACGGATGGTGTAGGTTATAACCATAAGCAGTTGAGCAACCAGACCAGTTCGTGGGGGACGAAAGGCAAGTTGATGGATTTGATTGCTACGCTCCATGCGGGAAATACACGTGTGCTGGCAGATATCGTGATCAATCACCGAGCAAACAAGAGCAATTGGTGCGATTTTGAGGCGGACGTTTTCGGTAAGGATACTTTCCAGTTGACCGAGGCGCATATATGCAGTGACGATGAGTGTTTTACCACCTCGAGTTCTACTTGTTACGGCAGTGAGGTACATGGTGCCAAGGATACGGGTTCAAAGTTCGACGGTCTGCGTGACTTGGATCATACGAGCGAGTATGTACAGACTTGGGCGAAGGCTTATCTGAACTGGATGAAAGATACAATGAAGTATGACGGATTCCGTCACGATATGACGCTCGGTTTCCACGGCAGTTATCTGGGAATGTACAACGAGGCAAGCGAGCCCTATCTGTCGGTATCGGAGTTGTGGGAGGGCCTTACGCGTCAAAGACAGCACTTGACGGAGACGGATTCGAACACGATGATTTTTGACTTCCAGCAGAAGTACGAGTTGCATAAGGCCATCGTGAATGGCAATTATCAGTTGCTCAAGAAGAACATGAACTCCTTCCGTGGTGTAGGCCTGGAGCGATATGCAGTGACGTTCATCGATAACCACGACACGTTCGAGCGCGACGGATACGGCAACAACCAGTATGCCGGACAATACTGCGACTTGAACAAAGCTGATATCAAGGCGAAGATTCTGCAAGCCTATGCGTATATCCTGTCGATGCCGGGTGTGCCCTGCGTGTTCTGGCCGCATTGGAAGAAATATCAGAGCGAGATCAACAAGATGATTGAAGTGCGCAAGCAAGCCGGTATCCATTCGGAGTCGAAGGTGTTGGAAGAGACCAGCGGCAGTTATGCGTACAGCGGAACGATACAAGGTCATAAGAAGAAAGTGATTGTTCGTTTGGGTAAGAACCGCGACATGACCATTCCCGCAGGCTATTGGAAATGTGTGGACGGCGATCACTA
Source organism: uncultured Bacteroidales bacterium (assembly GCA_902774075.1). Classification (GTDB taxonomy): domain Bacteria; phylum Bacteroidota; class Bacteroidia; order Bacteroidales; family Paludibacteraceae; genus Colicola. The sequence continues at coordinate 30,978 of CACYGT010000030.1, read as the reverse complement.
CACGATGTATATCGAGGTGGGCGAAGGCATTGATGAAGTGGAAAGCGGAAAGCCGCAAATGAAGGGACAGAAGTTCATTCAGGACGGCAAGTTGTTGATCCGTGTGGGCGATAAAGTGTATGACGTCCAAGGAAAAGTAGTGGAGTAAATAATTAAAAACTGATATAATGAGAAAGATTTTTGTATTTTTTGTGGCAGTGCTTTGTGCAACGGTGACGTTTGCGCAGAGTTATGGAGTGTTGGTGAATGACACCTGTTATTATCCGGGTACGTATGTGGGAGAAGATCCTTATGGCGGCGGTTACAAGCAGTATTTGGCGCATGTGCCGGTAGAGAATGGCGATGTCGTTCAGTTGTATGACGCAGTGAGTGAAGCTGCTTGGGCAGTCGATTTGGATGAGGCCTCGGTAAAGGGCTTTACTCGTGATGGCAAGAAGTATAATGTAACTACGTCGGGCTGTTTTGATTTCTATATCAAGCTGAAGTACGAGGAAGACAAACTGTATATCGGTCCGGGCTCTAACTGCGGTGAGTGTTTAGACCCTCACGGTCCGCTGCCTTATGCAGGATCGGCTCCGGCTCAGTGTCCGGATGTGATGCTCCAGGCATTCTATTGGGATAGTTATAAAGATCAGGGTTACGGTCGTACCAAATGGATCGATCATATCAACGGTGTGAACAACACGAGTGCTACGGAGATCGGTGCATGGTTTGATCTTGTTTGGTTGCCGCCTATGTCTAAAGCGAGCGGCGGAACCGGCTATCACCCGACATGTTACAGCCGATTAGACAGTGACTGGGGAACAAAGGAGAAGTTGGCATTGTTGATTCAATACTTGCATGCCGGCGGTGCGAAGGTGGTAGCGGATATGGTGGTCAACCATATCGAGGGTACTACCTGGTGTACGTTCCAGAAGATGAACTTCGGTGAGTACGGTACGTTTGAACCGACTGCGGCATGGATATGCAAGACGGACGAGATGAACTTCGATGAAGGTGCCGGTGATTGCAAAGGTAAGGCTACGGGTGCTGCAGATGACGGATATGGAGATGAGGCGAACTATGCATCAGCACGCGACTGGGATCATACGCAGCAACAGGTACGCGACATGTTCAAGGCCTACGAGAAATGGCTGCGCAATGAGATCAAGATCGATGGTTTCCGTTATGACTACTGCAAAGGCTTCCATAACAGCCATATCAATGAGTATAACACAGCTTCGGAAGCATATTTCTCCGTTATGGAGTACTGGGACGGCAATGTGAATACCCTGCGTGATCGTTTGCAGGACGCGGGTTGGAACACCTGTACGTTCGACTTCGCAACGAAGTATGACGCTTTCAACCGCGGCATCGCTTCGGATAACTACGGAGCTCTCAAAGGTGCCGGTATGTTAGGTGCCGGTATGAGCCGTTATGCTGTGACTTTCCTCGACAGCCACGACTCCTTCCAGCGTGATGACAATGAGTTCTGCGGTAAAGGTAACTCGATGAAGTATCCGGGTAAGATCCAGCAGTGCTATGCGTACCTGCTGTCGATGCCGGGTATCCCTTGTGTGTTCTATCCGCACTGGGTGAAGTTCAAAGATAAGATTAAACCGATGATCAATGCACGTTATAAAACGGGTGTACACAGCGAGAGTACTGTAAACGATGAGGCAGGTAGTGGATTCTACAAAGCGACCATCACCGGTACGAACGGTGAGATCCGTCTGTTGATTGGCCCGAACTCGGGATATAACACCACGCCGAGCGGTTTCACCAAAGCTGTTACAGGTGAGAACTACGGTGTCTATTACAAGACATGGAACGCACGCGGCGACAAGGATAAAGAGCGTAAACCTCTGGGCGTCGAAGATGTACAGAGCGATGAGCAGACCGTTAAGGGCGAGAAGTTCATCGAGAACGGTAAACTTTATATCCGTTGCGGCGAGCAGGTGTACGACGTGATGGGTAGACTGGTGAAGTAAAATGCGTCGATTCTTCGTATTGATAGTATGTGTGTGGAGTGGTTTGGCCTTGATGGCAGAACCATTCTACGTGCGTATCAACGGTTCGCGTGATGTGGCGGCTGTGAACACCGGTGCGCAAGACTATCAAGGCCGTAAGCAGTATGCTGCGTATAACGTGACCTTGGCAAAGAATGACAAGCTGACGTGCTATGATGCCGGATCCGGTTCAGCATGGAATATCGGCGTGATAGATCAATATGGCGCGTATGCTAACTTCACAACAGCCAGCGATGCCTTAATCTGTAATGTGGCGGGAACGTACAATATCTTCATTAAGATGAAGATGAATGACGACATGTGGTATATCGAGGCTGCCGGTGGCGACACACCCCCTGTCACACCGCAGGACTATGACACGGCTGTTCCGTCGGAGTGCGAAGATGTGATGCTGCAAGGTTTCTACTGGGACAGTTATCAGGATAAGGGCTATGGCGACACTCGTTGGACGACCTTAACCGGTCAGGCCACCGAGATCGCATCGTCTTTCTCGCTCATATGGCTTCCGCCCAGCGCAGAGTCGAACGGCGGGTTGGGGTATATCGCCAAGTGTTACAGCAACCAGAACTGCTCGTTGGGCAGCGAGTCCGAGCTTCGCGCGCTCATAGGCGCGTTACATAATAAGGGTACGCGCGTGATAGCGGATATTGTCATCAACCACTGTGGTAACAGAAGCTCGTGGTGCGACTTCAACAGTCTGAACTTCGGTACGTACGGCTCGTTCTCCCCCAGTTCCTCGTGGGTGACCTCGGATGATGAAGGCAACTGTAACACAACGGCGAATAAAGATGACGGTCAGCACGAAGCGAACTACGGCGCAGCGCGCGACTGGGACCATAAGAACACCAGCGTGCAGAACATGTGCAAGGCCTACACGAAGTGGATGAAGAACGTGATGCTGTACGACGGTTTCCGTTATGACTACTGCGGCGGGTATCATACGAGCCATATCGATGCGTATAACAGTGCGTCCAAACCGTATTTCTCCGTTATGGAGTACTGGTATGGCGATGCGGCACACCTCAAATCGCGTATTGACGATGCAGGCAAGAACACGCTGACCTTTGATTTTGCACTTAAGTACAACACCTTGCGCGACGGTATCTTCAAGAAGAGTTATACCAAGTGCCTCAAGGGCGGTCTGCGCGGCAAAGGGTATTCGAAATATGCGGTGACGTTCATTGATAACCACGATACGTTTGCCCGCGGGACGGACAATGAGGATGTGGCCAACAAACGCGACGGGTCGAGTGTGAACGACAAGAGTCTGATGATGCGTTGTAACGCGTATATCCTCTCCATGCCGGGTGTGCCGTGTGTGTTCTGGCCGCATTGGATCAAGTACAAAACGGAGATCAAGAAGATGATAGACGCGCGTCGTGCAGCCGGCGTACATTCGGAGAGCACGGTAGAGGAGTCGGCTGGAAGCGATTGGTATAGGGCGACGGTCTATGGCAAGCACGGCAACATCAAACTGATGCTGGGTACAGCGGCCGAGGACGCACAGCCGTCAGGTTATACGGTGGTGGTGAAAGGCACGGACTATGCGATGTATTACATAGCTTGGGCAACAGACGTGGAGACGGTCGGTGACGACAAGACCATGCTCAAAGGCCAAAAGTTCATGCAAGACGGACAGTTGCTCATCCGCGTAGGCGAGGAAATATACGACGTCCAAGGACGAAAGGTAAAATAATTAACCATTTATAATTAACATTTAATATCTAATAATATGAAGAAAATCTTTACTCTTTTTGCTGCAACTTTGTTTGCAATGGGTTTGATGGCAGAATGTCAAGATGGCCCTTATGGCCTCCAGATTAATGGAAGTCGAGTTGTGGAAGCTCCTAAGTTCGGTGACCCGGATGCTCAGGGGCGCGTTCAGTACAAAGCTTCTTGTGTTGAATTGCAGGCAGGTGACATCATTAAGCTGATTAACTTGAGTTGTGATGAAACTTGGATGGTGGACATTGATCCATACGGCTCTTATCAGAGTTTTGAAGGAGGAAAAGCAGCAGGGGAACTGACTTGTAAAACAGCCGGTTCGTATGATTTCTATATCAAACTGAGCATGGATGCAGGTGATCTGGTGTACATCGGTCCGGGAGAGAATTGCGGTGGCGGTGGTGGTGACGATCCGGGAACGAACCCCGGTGACAACCCTGATGCCTATTGGTACTGGAAAGGTTTCGTAGATGGGAAGGATATTAACAATGAGATTGACGGCGGTATCTTCGACTGCGGTATCTCGGAAATCACTGTAGAACAAAACGGTTATATCTTCGTGGTATATCAGGTGAAGGGTGTTCCGGGTGTTCAATATATGGCGCCTACTTACGTCGATGGCCCGACGCACGCTACGTTGACGACGACAGGTAGTGATAAACTGCATATTCCGGCAGGTAGTTATACGCTTTATCTCTATAACAACGGTGACGGTACGGTTGAGTTGGCTTTCGAGGCTATGTCCGGTAAGAAACTCGTGGACTGCACCGACCAGGCTATTGATAACACAGAGGTGAAGGACAATGTTCGCAAAGTGATCGTGAATGGTCAACTGCATATCATCTATGGCGACAAGGTATTCGATGCTACCGGTCGTCAATTACAAGACAAATAATATATATTAAGATATATTACTAATTAACTTTTTACTAACTTAAAAACATTCTATCATGAGAAAATTTCTTTCTTTATTGATGACTTTGGTGTTTGCTTTTGGTTTGTTCACTGCTACATCTGCACAGGCTGCTGAAAAGACAGTCTATTGCAAGATGACTCAAAGCTGGTGGACAAATGATGGTGCTTCTGTTGGCGCGTATGCATGGACAGAAGGAAAGTCGTCCAATGCTGATTGGCCCGGAGTCAAGATGACAGCTGTTGAGGATCAGGTAGGTTTGTGGAAAATCGACCTCGACTTGTCAAAGTATGAAAAGGTGATTTTTACTCGTCTTAAAGGTGATGGCTCGGAAAATTGGGGTGCTAAGACGAAAGATCAGACGATTCCTACAGATGACAAGGATCTCTTCACTATTACTACCGAATCTGCAGTCTGGGGCGACCCGGGTTGCGATGGTACATGGTCGAAGTACGTACCTGAGACTCCTGCTAAGTTCTACATCACCGGCGACAGCGCCCTGATCGTAGACGCAGGCCTGGACAAGGCAAAAACTTGGAAAGCAGACGCTATCAAGTCTGAGAAAGACACGTTCGAACTTGATTTGAAAGCAAATCAAGATTACGTCCTCAAAGTTACCGTTAATGGTACATGGGCTGGTGCGAACAATGTGAAGGGCTACAACGAGCTGAGTGAGAAGACCGATGGTCTGAAAGACATCAGCGATGACCACAATATCGGCTTCCGTCTTGACAAGGCCGGTAAGGTCCTGCTAAGTTCTACATCACCGGCGACAGCGCCCTGATCGTAGACGCAGGCCTGGACAAGGCAAAAGCTTGGAATCCTGGCGCAATCAAGTCTGAGAAAGACACGTTCGAACTTGATTTGAAAGCAAATCAAGACTATGTCCTCAAAGTTACCGTTAACGGTACTTGGGAAGGTGCGAACAACGTGAAGGGTTACAATGAGCTGAGCGAGAAGACATCAGCGATGACCACAATATCGGCTTCCGTCTTGACAAGGCCGGTAAGGTAAAAGTGGTTTACAAAGCAGGCGAGCCCGAAGTATTTAAAGTACTGGGTGATTTCCATGTAGAGATTCCTGCTAAGTTCTACATCACCGGCGATACCGCATTGGTCGTAGCTGGTGGCGCTGACAAAATGAAGGCTTGGAAAGCAGACGCTATCAAGTCTGAGAAGGACACGTTCGTTCTTAATCTGCCGGTAGGTGAGTATCACCTCAAGGTTACAGATGGTACTTGGGAAGGTGCTAATGGCTTTAGCAAACTGACCGCTCCTGTTGCAGAAGGTCTGAGTGCAGATGCTGATGACAACATTTTCTTCAAACTGGCTGAGGCCGGTGAGGTAAAGGTTATCTATACCGATAAAGTGTTCAAGTTAGAAGGAAAATTCTATGTTCCAGTAGCTCATTACTTCATTGCAGGTACGATGACCGATTGGGGGTGCCGACACTACTTGGTTCGGAAATGAGCAAGAGGCTACGATGGAATATGGTAACAGCACCGGTTGGTGGTTGAAGGGCGACAAGAACGTAGCTCTGCAGACGACCAAGGCAGGTGAGTATCTGTTCATCTTCCGTGCAAATGAGAACAATGAGATCAGTGTAGTAATCCCTGCACCGGATAAGAAGTACTATGCTAAGTACGCACCGGACTGGGCATGGACGCTGCTGACCGAGAAGGAAGGCAAGTGGCTGACAGACACGATCGTATATAAAGGCATTGGTGTTAACATCAACGACAAGGCAGCAGACGAAGGCAACATGTTCTTCAGCAACACTGTTGAGGAAGAGGGTGTACGTCCTATCGCAGGTGCAGAGATCGTAGAGAACGATACCGTATTGTTCTCGTTCAACCCTGCAGACAGCGTATTGACGGCAGTCCTGGTAGGCAAGTATGTAGCACCTGTAGCTCATTACTTCATTGCAGGTACGATGACCGATTGGGCAGCAAAGATGGTAGAGCTGAAGGCAGATAAGGCAGACAGCTTGAGCATTGCAATTGCTCTTGAGGCAGACAGGGTGCCGACACTACTTGGTTCGGAAATGAGCAAGAGGCTACGATGGAATATGGTAACAGCACCGGTTGGTGGTTGAAGGGCGACAAGAACGTAGCTCTCCAGACGACCAAGGCAGGTGAGTATCTGTTCATCTTCCGTGCAAATGAGAACAATGAGATCAGTGTAGTAATCCCTGCACCGGATCCTATTGAGAAACCGAAGTTCTATGTAACGGGTAACGCAGCATTGGTAGGCGAAGAGCTCCAGTGGAATCCTGCAGCTATCAAGTCCATGACTGATACATTGGTATTGGATCTGAAGGTAGACCAGAATTACATGCTGAAGTTGACACTTGACGGTGAATGGAACGAGCACGTACTTGGTTTCGATGCACTGACTGAGAAGGCTGAAGGTCTGACTCGTGGTGAAGGTAGCGACAATGACAATATCTGCTTCTCTATGGCAGAGGACGGTAAAGTCAATGTTATCTACTTCGTAGAGAACGAGAAAGTAACCTTCAAGCTGGAAGGCAAGTTCTATGTGGCTCCTGTTGAGCTTCCGAAGGTTGCTATCGCAGGCGCGATGAACGACTGGAACGAAAACGCTAACGTCATGAAGGCTGCTGAAGACGGTCTCACCGCAAGCGTGACGATGAGTCTGGAAGCAAAGGATTATGACTTCAAGGTAGTTGTTGACGGCCACTGGCTGCACAAAGAGGATGTATATGAGGTAACTCGTGAAAATCCGAAGGCAGAAAGTGTAAATCAGGAAGTTTCTTATGGTCCTAGCCTCAAGCTGAAAGCAGACGCTGAAGGTGAATATACATTCACTTGGACCTATGCTACCAACACTGTCGTAGTTACCTTCCCGGATGCTCCGATCGTTGAGAAGCCTAAGTTCTATGTAACCGGTAACGCAGCTATCGCAGGTGATAAGGCTTGGACTCCGGACGCTATCAAGTCGATGACTGATACGCTTGTTCTGAGCCTGACAACTGATACTGTTGTAATGCGTCTGACCTTAGACGGTACGTGGGAAGGTGAGCAACGTGACTTCCGTCACCTCACCGACACTGCTGCCGGTCTGTACGAAGAGATCGATGAGTATAGCAACCACAATATCCGCTTCGTTCTTAAAGAGGCAGGTAATGTAACCATCATCTACAACGAGAAGGAGTTCAAACTCATCGGTAACTTCTATGTTGACGAACCGCAACCGCAGACCTTGGAGGATGGTTACTATCTGATTGGTCAGAAGGGTTGGGATCTGGCAGCTCTTGATGCAAGCCTCTTGTTTGTGGCGAACGAAGGTCAAGATGGTGAGTTCAAACTTGACGTAACACTCAAGGAGAATGACCCGATCAAGGTTGTTAAGGTTGAGGCTGATGTTCTCAAGATCTGGTATCCGGAAGGCGAAGGCAACGAGTATGTCGTTGACGCTAAACATGCTGGCGCTAAGACCGTTTACTTCCGTCCTGCAGGCAACAGCGAGTGGAGCGCATTCGGTGGCTTCATCTACATTGAGGCTAACCATGGCGCAGGCTTCGAGAACATCGACGCAAGCGAGCATGCAGTTAAACTGATGCATAACGGACAGGTAGTGATCCTCCGTGGTGATAAGGTTTACACCGTAATGGGACAAAAGATTCAATAAAATCAAATGTCTTGAATAGAAGGAGTGGGCAGTAATACTGCTCACTCTTTTTTTGCCTTTTTATAAGAAAAATGATGAAAGATTTGTGTAATTCAAAAAAATGTTGTAACTTTGTGCACTCGTTTGAAATAATCTAATACATCGATGGATATGAGAAAACTCTTTACCCTTATTATGTGCCTTGTGGCTCTTGCGTCTATGGCGCAATTGACCGTGACTCCCAATCCTGTAGATTCGGGTTATACCGGCCAGATTGTGATCATCTTTGACGCTACGCGCGGTAATGGCGGAATGGTAGGTGCAAAGCAGTGTTATGCCCATACGGGTCTTATCACGGCGGCGTCGAAGAATACCGGCGATTGGAAGAATGTAATCGGTTCTTGGCGTAGTGCCAGCCAGCCGCAACTGGAAAGCCTGGGTGATAACAAATGGAGGTTGGTTATTGATAATATGTACTCCTTCTACAATGTGCCTCAGACGACAGATATCAAGGCCTTGGCTTTTGTGTTCCATGACGGCCCCGGCGGTACGCAGGAAGGTAAAGCAGCTTCAGGTGATATCTTTATCTGGATCGGAGAAGATAACTCAGATACAGATCTCTGGGCGGCGGTAGACGGTGTGACTCCAACGACCAAAGCACGCCCGGCAGGAGTAAGCAATGGTATCTATTACGATGCGAATGATCCGCACAAGGTCACCCTTTGTACGTACGCAGCCAGCAGAACGGAGTCCGCAAAGCGTGTGTTCCTCTTGGGCGATATGACCGATTGGAAACTCGATGCGGAGCATCAGTTGTATAAGGACGGTAACTATTTCTGGATCACACTCAACGATCTGGAACCGGGACAGGAATACCGCTTCCAGTATGCGGTAGAGCGTGCAGATGGCGTGAAGAAACAAATCTGCGATCTCTATTCGGAGAAAGTGCTTCACCCGCATGATCAGTATGAGCCGAAGAAAATCGACCCGACTTTGATCGACTATCCGAAGCGAGGTGCAGATGGTGGATATGTGACGGTTATACAGACCAATAAGCCCGCATATGATTGGTCGGACGCAACCTTGAACTTCCAACGCCCGGATAAGAACAACCTCGTTATCTACGAGTTGTGGGTATATGATTATACCGCCAAACGTACGATAGAGGGCGTGCGCGAGCGTTTGGATTATCTTAAACAGTTAGGCGTGAATGCGATCGAGTTGATGCCGGTATCGGAGTTCGAGGGTAACATGAGTTGGGGATATAACCCGACGCTCTATTTTGCGTTTGATAAGGCATATGGTACACCGGAGATGTTCAAGCAGTTCGTCGATGAGTGTCACCAGCACGGCATCGCTGTGATCGTCGATATGGTGTTCAACCATACTACGGGTCTCAACCCGATGGCTAAGCTCTATCCCTGGGGCGATGATTTGAAATATAATCCTTGGTTCTGCGTCGGGTCGGAAGTAAAGCACGATGATAATGACTACGGAGAGGATTGGAACCATGATTTTGAGCCGGCACATGAGATGTTCACCCGTGTGTTCCAATATTGGTTGACGGAATATAAGATCGACGGTTTCCGTCTGGACTTAAGTCATGGTCTCTGCGGCCGTACCAAGTACAACGCGCCGGAGAACCTCATCGATTATAACAGCAAGGGTGTGCAGGCTACTTCTCCGGGTGCATATCTGATTCTGGAGCATTGGGGCAGCCATGCCGGGCAGGACTATGGCACGCTCATCAACAATGGTATGCTGTGCTGGATGAATACCAACAATGCTTATTGCCAGATAGCGATGGGGTGGATGGATAAGGATGATGATATCTCGTCGGCCAACCGAGACGGATATGTATCGTACTGTGAGAGCCACGATGAGGAGCGTATGCAGTATAAGTGTAAGAAATACGGCAACGGATCTTTGAAGAATGACAAAGCAATGCGTGTCAGTCGTGTACCTGCTTGTGTAGCCATGAACGTACTATTGAACGGCTCCCATATGTTATGGCAGTTCGAAGAGATCGGATATGACTTCTCCATCAACAGCGATGTCGATCACGAGAACGCTGACAAGAGCGATTACCGCTGTAGTAAGAAACCGCGTCCGGAGCCTAAGGGCTATTTCAAAGACGCTGATCGCGTGAAGGCTTATGAACGAAGTGCGCAGGCGATACAGTTGCGTACGCGTATTATGCCGGACGTGTTTGCCGGCAATCCGACCGCCTCGTCGCTCGGACATGCGAAGACGGTACGTTATGTGCAATGGAGTAGCGACGTGTATGTGGTAGCGAACTTTGATGCTTCGAATGCCCAGACAGCGACCTTGCCGGAAGGTACATGGTATGACTACTATGATAGCGGTACGAAATCAGGCACGATCACGCTGCAGGCAGGCGAGTTGAAGATTTTTACCGGTCGCGAAGTAACACTCCCGACTATCAATCTTGACCTCGAGAGCTTATTGCCAATAGAGAATATCGAGACCGGCGAGATGCCGAAAGCGCAGAAGATTCTGCGTGACGGTCAGATCCTTATTCTTCGTGGAAATAAAACCTATACGATAACCGGATGTACATTGCAATAGCAGGAAATATCGGAGCCGGAAAGACTACGCTGACAAAGATGTTGGCGAAGTACTATGGTTGGGAGCCGCGTTTTGAGAGCGTGAGCTTTAATCCCTATCTTGAGGATTATTACGGCGATATCAAGCGTTGGGCGTTCTGCTTGGAGACTTATTTCCTCAAGGAGCGCTTCAAGGATATGTTGGCTGTGCAGCAGTCCTCGCACACTATTGTGCAAGACCGCTCCATCTTCGAAGGCGTCTATGTCTTTGTCCGTAATAACTACGAGCGTGGCGACCTCTCTGACCGCGATTATACGACCTTCATGGAGTTGTTTGATTTGATGAAGTCACAGATGAAAATGCCGGATATGATGATTTATCTGCGTAAAACTGTGCCGGCACTCATCGCGCAGATTCAGAAACGCGGGCGAGACTATGAGCAGACCATGCAGATTGATTATCTCAAGGATCTAAATGACAAGTACGAAGATTTTATCTTCCATAAATACGAAGGACGCGTGCTCGTTATTGAGTCAGACGGAATGGATTTTGAGAACAACCCCGCAGATTTCAGAGCGGTAATAGACAAGGTAGATGCAGAGCTTTTCGGTTTGTTCAGCGAGAATAATTGGTCCTTAAACAATCAACATTAAACATTCAACATTACAATCATATGCATATAGCAGTTGCAGGAAACATCGGGTGCGGTAAAACGACCCTGACAAACATGTTAGCCAAGCATTATGGCTGGGAGCCGCGTTTTGAGAGCGTGGAGTACAACCCGTATCTGTCGGATTTCTATGCCGATATGGCACGGTGGTCATTTAATCTGCAGGTCTATTTCCTCAATAAGCGTTTCAAAGACGTAGTGGAGATCGGCAAGCAGGATAAATATATCATTCAGGACCGCACGATCTATGAGGACGCGCGTATCTTCGCACCTAACCTTCATGAGCAGGGCTTCATGTCCGATCGTGATTTTGATAACTATCGCGATTTGTTTGACTTGATGATGTCGCTCGTCAAGATGCCGGATCTGCTTATCTATGTGCGCGCATCACTGCCTACACTCGTAGCACAGATTCAGAAACGCGGACGCGGCTACGAGCAGTCCATTCGTATGGATTATCTGCAGGGTCTGAACGAGAAATACGAGAACTGGATCAAGGACTACAAAGGACGGTTGCTCATTGTAGAAGGCGACCGTATTAAGTTCGGCGAGAACCCCGAGGACTTCCGTTGGGTAACCGATCATATCGATGCCGAACTCTTCGGTCTGTTCCCCTTTGAGGCGAAGGAGCAGACGGGTAAGGAGATCTGATCTGCAGATGGTTAGAAACGCTCTCGGAACTCAGAGGGCGTACATCCTTTGGATGCGCGGAACAGTCGGTTAAAATGGCTGAGCGTGTTGAATCCGCACGAATAACCTATTTCGGCCACAGAGAGACGAGTGGTCAATAAAATACGGGCTGCAATACCCAGTCGGTAATCAATGAGATACCGATTCGGTGTGCGGCCTGTTTTGTGTTTAAAAAAGCGTGAAAAAGAGTCCTCGGACATGCACACAAGATCCGCCATGTCTTTGAGGGTGACGGCGTCCATATAATGGGCTTCGATATAATCTTTTACGACCCGCACCCGATCATCTTCATTTCCTACTCGGGCATCAACGAACGAGGACGAAGACAATTCTTGGGCGTTCTCTACGAGCGAGAGACGGTATAGCAAGTTAAAAAGTCGAATAACGGACGCAAAACTGTCATTGCTGTGCGCGAGGTTGATGATATCTTCCCGTACAATTTGGATTGCTGCTTCAGGGAATGCCAGACCGCGTTGGGCGCGCTCGATCATTCTACGGATACTCGCAAAAGCCCGTTTGTCCATGATAGGACCTTGGAAAGTGCTCGGGTCTATATGAATAGTGATCTCATAGATATCTCGTTCCGGACAAGTGCCTTGTTCCCAGACATGTACCAACTTACTACCGGTCATCAAGACTAAGTCTAAGTTCCCGATCGTCTCGTGACTATCTCCGATAGTCCGGGTTGCCCCTGCTGCGTTCTCTACGAAGTTCAGTTCATACCCTTCATGACTGTGTGCGGGGTACTCAAAAAAAGTCTTGTGACGCTCGCCGACATAAAAAACGTCAAGCGGTTCCAAACGGGTGATTTCAGTAAACGATTCACGCATATCGGATGGTTGAATTGTTAATATGGTGCAAAATTAATATAATTTTTCCATATTTGCAAACTATATTTTACAATTTTTACAAAAAACGCATATTTTCGGTCGGAAAAGTATTAGTGCACCTCATAAAAAAGCAGTAATTTTGCAGCGTAATTTGATTTATTGTATTTATGAGCAAAGAATACGGACATTTCGATGACGCAAAACGCGAATACGTCATCACCGATCCGAAAACTCCTTTCCCTTGGATCAACTACCTTGGAAACGAAGACTTTTTCGGTTTGATTTCTAACACCGCAGGCGGTTATAACTTCTACAAGGATGCGAAGTTCCGTCGTATCACCCGTTATCGTTACAATAGCGTCCCGATGGATTCGGTAGGCCGCTATTTTTATATTTCGGAGAAACCGATATTCGTTGGTCAGCCGACGATTGTATGGAATCCGGGATGGAAACCCTGCAAAACCAAACTGGACAAGTATGAGTGCCGCCATGGTCTGAACTACACGCGCATAACAGGTGTGCGCAATCGGCTACGCGCGAGCGTATTGTATTTTGTACCGCTGGGCGTGAAGGCAGAGATTCAGAAACTGACCCTCACGAACGAGGATAAAGAAAGAAAAACGCTCAGGCTGTTCAGTTATGCAGAATGGTGTCTGTGGAATGCCGCAACCGATGGTGAGAATTTCCAGCGTAATCTCTCGACCGGCGAGGTGGAGATAGAGCGCGGTGACTGGACTACTATCTACCATAAGACCGAGTACAAAGAGCGTCGCGACCACTATGCTTACTATGCTGTCAATTGCCCGGTACAGGGATACGATACGGACCGCGAGTCGTTTGTGGGCCTGTATAATGACCTTAGTGAACCCGAAGCAGTAATGTCCGGTCATTCGAAGGATAGCTTGGCACATGGCTGGAGCCCGATAGCGAGCCATTATATTGAGGTCAGACTGGAGCCGGGTGAAAGTAAAGATTTTATCTTTGTGCTCGGCTATGCAGAGAATGAACAGGACCAGAAGTTTGCTACTCATAACGGAGAGTTGACGTCTTTAGGCGAGAAAGATCATCATATTATTAATAAGGTACACGCGCACGAGGTGCTGAAACGTTTTGCAACCGTAAAGGCTGTAGATGCTGCTTTTGCAGAACTGAATGCATTGTGGGATGAGTTGCTCAGCAAATACCATGTTGAGAGCAGCGACGAACGCATGAACCGCATGGTCAATATCTGGAATCAGTACCAGTGTATGATCACGTTCTGTATGAGTCGTTCGGCATCGTTCTTCGAGAGTGGAGTAGGTCGTGGAATGGGCTTCCGTGACTCGAACCAGGACCTCGTGGGCTTCGTTCACCAGATCCCTTCGCGTGCCCGTCAACGTATCATCGATATCGCTTCGACCCAGTTCCCGGATGGCGGTTGCTACCATCAGTACCAACCGCTCACCAAACGCGGTAACAACGATATCGGCGGTGGTTTCAATGACGACCCGATGTGGCTTCTCTTTGGTACAACGGCGTATATCCGTGAGACGGGCGATTTCAGCATCCTCGACGAGATGGTGCCTTGGGATAACGAACCGGGAACGGAAGTGAGTCTGTTGGAGCATCTGCGTATCAGTTTCAACCATGTAGTCAACAATGTAGGTCCTCACGGCCTGCCGCTCATCGGTCGTGCGGACTGGAATGACTGCTTGAATCTCAACTGCTTCTCCAACGATCCGAATGAATCCTTCCAGACGACGGGCAATAAGACCGAGGGTAGTAAGGCGGAGAGCCTGATGATCGCAGGTCTGTTCGTCTTCTGCGGGCGTCAGTTTGTAGAGTTGCTGAAGGCAAAGAAGATGGACGCTTCGGCCTACGAGGCAGAGATCGAGAAGATGTGCAAGGCCGTAGAGCAGTTCGGTTGGGACGGCGAATGGTACCTGCGTGCCTATGACTTCTATGGCAACAAAGTAGGATCTCATGAGAACGAGGAGGGACAGATTTTCATCGAGAGCCAAGGTTGGTGCGGTATGGCACGTATCGGCGCCGAACTCGGCATGCCGGAGAAAGCGTTGGACAGTGCCGCTAAACTGCTGGACAGCGAGCATGGTATGGTGCTCAATTATCCCGCCTATACGACCTATCATATCGAACTCGGCGAGCAAAGCACCTATCCGGCTGGTTATAAGGAGAACGGTGGTATCTTCTGCCATAACAACCCATGGGTCATCATCGCTATGACCGAAGCCGGTCGAGGTAACGATGCTTGGACACTCTATAAGAAGATTGCGCCGGCGTGGATCAAAGATCAGGATCTGCATAAGGTAGAGCCGTATGTCTATTGCCAGATGGTGGCCGGCAAGGAAGCCGCTAAGCCCGGAGAGGGCAAGAACAGCTGGCTCACCGGTACGGCTGCATGGAACTGGCTCGTCATCAGTCAGCACATCTTAGGTATCCAACCGACATACGAAGGGCTGCGTGTTAACCCCTGTATCCCGAGTGACCTCAAGGAGTACAAGGTAACCCGTAAATGGCGCGATGCCGAGTATGTTATCACTGTCAAGAACCCGAATGGTAAACAGCATGCAGACCAACCGACGGTACTGCCGTATGCACCCGGTAAACATGAATATACTATAATTCTTTAATACTATGAAAAAATTATCTGTATTATGCATTGCGCTTATGGCTGTGTTGACCGCCTGCGAAGCGCAAGAGAAAGGTCAAAAACCGCGTCCGATGGACAACGAAGCGATTCAGTTCGCTATGTCGATGGGTATCGGTTGGAACCTCGGCAACCAGATGGATGCGCACTACAACGGTTGCTCGTACGAAGAAGGATGGGGTAACAAAGCCGCTACCCAGCAGACCTTCAACGGTGTAGCCAAAGCCGGTTTTAAGTCCGTTCGTATTCCTGTCACATGGATGGGGCATATCGGTAATGCGCCGACATATACCATCGAGAAAGGATGGATGGACCGCGTAGCCGAGTTGGTGGAGATGGCCCACAAAGCAGGCCTTATCGTAATCATTAATATCCACCACGACGGTTACGGCGCCAAGGATACACCGAGTGCAGGCTATCACTGGTTGGACCTGCCGGCGGCCGTTGCCAGCGAGGAGAAGAACCAACTCATCAAGCAGGAGCTGACGATGGTATGGTTGCAGATTGCACAGCGTTTTGTTAACCATGGCGAGTGGCTCGTGTTCGAGACCCTAAACGAGATCCAGGACGGCGGTTGGGGGGGAGGCGCTAACCGTACAGACGGTGGTGCCCAATACCGCGTACTTAATGAGTGGAACCAAGTGTGTGTGGATGCGATCCGTGCAGCAGGTGGAATGAACAAGACACGTTATATCGGTGTGCCGGGCTATGTATGTAACCCGGACTTGACGGTAGAGAACTTAGTCATTCCGACCGATGAGGTAGAGAACCGTATCATGGTTGCCGTACACAGTTATGACCCCTGGGATTTTGCCGGCTCAGCTGCTGTACAGGAATGGGGGCATACCGGTGTGGATGTGGTACCCGGAGCAGGAGAAGAGGCGTATGTAGGCATGCTCAACCGCTTGTTTAACATGTATGTGCGTCGCGGAGTCCCGGTGTATTTCGGTGAGTTCGGCGCTGTTCGTCGTACGGCCAAAGAGGACGAGCCTTTCCGTCTCTATTACTTCCGCTATATATGCAAAGCCATGCGCGATCGTCGTATCCCTGCACTCTATTGGGATAACGGTAACAGCAAGGCCGGTAATGACGGTTTCGGCGTGATCAACCATCAGACGGGTAAATATATTGGTACAGGCGAACAAGCCGTACGCGCGATGGTGGACAGTTGGGAGAATAACGACCCGACCTACACCCTTAAGTCGATCTATGACGCCGCACCGGAGAGTAGCCGCAAAGGTCAGAATGCTCCGAAAAATCAAAATGGACATTATAATTAATCCTAATATTCATTTAACAAACAATCTATGAAACAGTATTGGAAAATTGTGCTGAGTGCGATGCTCTTCTTTTGGGGTAGTTTGGCTTATGCACAGAACACAGTGACGGGTATAGTTGAGGACGCCGACGGTCCGCTCATCGGCGCCAGCGTACTCGTGAAAGGAACCACAGTCGGTACGATTACCGATTTTGATGGTAACTTTACCATAGAGGCGAAAGTCGGCGATGAGCTGGAGTTCTCCTATATGGGTTATACGTCGCAGACGATCACAGTGACCGATGCACCTATTCATGTGGTGATGGCGGAGAACACAGAGGTGCTCTCTGAGGTTGTTGTGACCGCGATGGGTATCAAACGTGACCGAAAGGCTTTGGGTTACGAAGTAAGCGAGATGAAGGGTGAAGACCTGACGAAAGCAGGTAACCCGAGTGCCGCTAACTCGATGGCCGGTCGTGTAGCCGGTCTGGTCGTACAAGAGACGGCAGGTGGTGCTTCCGGTTCGACCCGCGTCGTACTGCGTGGAGCTACTGAGATTGCCGGAAACAACCAACCGCTCTACGTCATCGACGGTGTGCCAATGGACAACACCAGCTATGGTGAGGCCGGCAACGAAGGCGGCTATGACTTCGGTGACGGAATCTCCTCTCTCAACCCCGATGATATCGAGTCGATGTCGGTGCTCAAAGGTCCGGCAGCTGCGGCGCTCTACGGTAGCCGTGCCAGCCATGGTGTGATCCTTATCACAACCAAGAAAGCCAACACCGGTGATGCCAAATGGGGCGTAGAGTACAACGGTACCTTCACCCTCGATGATCAGTTAAGTAAGTGGGACAATGTACAGCAAGTCTATGGTATGGGTTCTGACGGTCAGTACAACTACGATGCTGTCACCAGTACCAACAAGTCCTGGGGACCGAAAGCAGACGGTGGTATCATCTTACGTTACTACGACGGTCAGGAGCACCCGTTCCTGATTGTTCCGAACAACACCGCCCATTTCTTCGAACTCGGTCTAACGGCTACCAACACGGCAGTTATATCGATGAATACCGGTAAGACAGGTATCCGCTTCGCATATACCGATCTGCGTAACAAGGATATCCTCCCGAACTCGAACATGAGTCGTAACAACTTGAACCTGCGTGCCAACACGTCGATTGGTAAGGTAGATCTGGATTTCAATATCAACTACACGCATGAGAACGTGAAGAACCGTCCTGCGCTGGGTGATGACCGCTCGAACGTAGGTAAGAACCTTATGACACTCTCTACTACCTATGACCAGGCTTGGCTCAAGAACTACGAGAACGAGTTGGGTGAGTATTACAACTGGAACGGTAATGACGTATATAATGTTAACCCCTATTGGGAGATATACAAGAACAAGAACCAATCGTACAAGGACCTGCTCCGTATGAACGGTAAGATCGTGTACAATGTCATTCCGCAATTGAAGTTACAAGCGACCGTAGGTGCCGAGCTCAACCGCTTCGAGTTCTCGGACTTCAAGTATCCGACGACTCCGGGTTATGAGGCTGGTCGTCTGCAGAATATCTTCTGGAACAACCGCATGATCAATGCCGAGTTCCTCGGTATCTACACCGACAGTTGGGGTGACTTCGACTTCACGGCTACAGCCGGTGCGAACGTCTATGACGTGAACAACAAGGTGCTGACCAACACCGGATCGGACATGAGTGTTCGTGAGGTGGTTGCAATGTCGAGTTTCAAAGAGCAGTCTGTCGAGGAGTCCACTTACCGCAAGCGTATCGTTTCCGTCTTCGGTAGTGCGAACCTCGGTTGGCGTCACATGTTGTACTTGGATGCTACCGTCCGTGGTGATAAGTCTTCTACCCTGGCAGCCGGCAAGAACCTCTATGTCTATCCGTCTGTCAGCGGTTCGTGGGTGTTCTCGGAGTTGATCAAATCGCATCGTAACGTACTGCCTTACGGTAAGATCCGTCTCAGCTGGGCAGAGGTAGGTAGTGATACCGACCCGTATCAGTTGAGCCTCCGTTACAGCAAGGCGCAGTTCGGCTACTCGGGCTATGATATCGGATTCGTATATGGTAACTCCAGTCCGAATGCGGACCTGAAGCCGACTCGTACACGCTCTATCGAGACCGGTTTTGAGACCAAATGGTGCAACAGCCGTATCAGCCTCGATTTTACCTACTATCATCAGGTGTCGAAGGATCAGATCATCGCCATGGCTACTTCTTCTGCCAGCGGTTATGACTATAACCTGATCAATGCCGGTGCTATCCTTAACCAGGGTTTTGAAATCACCTTCGGTGCCCGCTTAGTATCCGTCAAGGACTTCACCTGGGACTTGGGTATCAACTGGTCGAAGAACGACAACAAAGTGCTGGATCTGATTGAAGGAACGAACGAACTGGAGTTGACCCGAGCATCGTGGAAGAACATCGCCGTTACAGCACGTGTAGGCGAGCAGTATGCAACGCTCTGTGGTCCGGCGTTCTTGCGCAACGAAGAAGGTCGCGTCATCGTCGATGGCAAAACAGGTCTTCCTAAGTATACGACGGAATACAAAGTGTTAGGCAACGCACAGTGGGATTGGACCGGTGGTATATCGACCACTCTCCGCTATAAGATGGTTAGCTTGACCGCCTTGTTCGATATCAAAGTGGGTGCAGATATCTTCTCGATGTCTGAGTGCTCGGCTTACGAGACCGGTAAGGCCAAAGAGACTCTGGTCGGCCGTGCGGAATGGTACGCTTCCGAGGAAGCACGTCGCGCAGCAGGTGTGACATCGGGATGGGTTGCCACAGGTGGTTACCTCGTAGACGGTGTGATTGACAACGGAGACGGTACCTATCGCGACAACGATATCTACGTGAACCCCGAGACCTACTGGCGTGAGGTGTCGAACAACACTCCCGAGCCGTTTATCTATGACAACTCGTATGTCAAGTGCCGTGAGTTAACCCTCACACTCGACTTCCCGAGAAACTGGTTGGACAAGAGAGGTATTGTGAAGCACGTAGGTATCAGCTTCGTAGCACGTAACCCGTTCATCATCTGGAAGAATATCAAGGATATTGACCCGGATGCACAGTATAACACCTCCGGTCTCGGACTGGAGTACGGTTCGCTCCCAAGCCGCCGTAGCTACGGTCTTAACTTTAACATTAAATTCTAACGCGTAAGTCTTGTGTAATTATGAAAAAGATTCTTTATATTGTGGCTTTAGCCCTTGCCTTCGTTTCTTGTTCAGACAAGGTTTACGAGGAGATCAATACAGACCCCACAAAAGCAGACAGCATCAATCCTGCTTCGCAGTTGACGTATGCCGAGCTGCAGATGTACGGAGATATGACTTTTGTGGACACCTATCGTCTGTACACATACGCTTTCACGCAGCACCTCATGGGCTGCTGGAATACCACGAACTACGGTGGTCAGCACCGTGCTAACGACAATGAGATGTCGCGTCCGTGGAGTAACCTCTACCCCGGTGCTATCCGTAACTTGACCGATGCTATCGACAAGACGAAGAACGACCCGTCGATGGCCAACCTGCAAGCAGCTTTGCGTATCTTCCGCGTCTATGTAAGCGGTCTGCTGACCGACTTCTACGGCGACATCCCGTACAGCGAGGCCGGTTTAGGCTATATCACCGGCAATACTCGTCCTGTTTATGACAAGCAGTCGGACATCTACTACGGTTTCTTCGAGGAACTGAAGGATGCCGCCAAACTGTTTAACAGCAGCGCGAACAAGATTGATACCGACCCGCTCTTTGAGGGAGATATCCAGGCTTGGAAGACCTTCGCCAACTCGCTTCGTCTCCGTTACGCAATGCGTATCTCGGAGGTGAACCCGACCAAGGCGCAGGAGGAGATTCAGGCTGCTCTCGCAGACGGCGTGATGACGAGCAAGGACGGTAATGCATGTGTTAAACACATGAATATCACCTTCAGCTTCGGTCAGGATTCGTACAAGGACTTCCGTGGTAATGCGCTCTCGAAGTACTTCTACGGTAATGACCCGACCAACCACCAATCGTATATCTGTACTACCTTCTGGGATGCGCTTTTCAAAAACAACGACCCGCGTACCTCGCGTATCTGCCATTTCTATATCGATGACTATATGGCGACAACCAGTCCTGAGGGACGTATCGACATGACCGATGCGGTAATAGCTACCCAGATCGCTAATCCGGATATGGTGGTCGTTCAGCCGAACGATCCCGGTTGCTTCTCCTATAGCCCATGGCCGAACTATCCGAGTAACATCGCTGGTAGCGAACTGGCTATAGCAGTGGAAGAAGTGCAGAAGACCCATCCGGAGTTCAAACCGAACAACAACCCTCGTTGGCTCAGACCGAAACTGGCAAATAACTTCATGCAGTCCGATAACCCCGGTGTGCTCATGACCTATGCCGAGGTATGTTTCCTCCAAGCCGAGGCTGCAGCACGAAACTTGGCCAGCGGTGATGCCAAATCCTGGTACGAAGAAGGTATCCGCCAGTCGATGGAGTTCCTCTATGACTATTACAAATGTGTGGCTATCCCTGCCGATGCAGTAGCTGCTTATCTGCAAGAGCCCAACATCAAGTGGGCTGACGGCGACCTGGAGAAACAGTTGGAGCAAATCAATACCCAGGCTTGGATTCTCCATTTCCACAATCCTGCTGAGGCTTGGGCAAACGTACGTCGCTCGGGCTATCCGAAGTTGTTACCGCCCGCCGGAACGGATGAATATCCGATCATCGACGGCGCTGAGATCCCTGTTCGTTTGTGCTACCCGCTCAACGAAGAGCGTTATAACGGCGTGAACTATAACGAAGCCAAGAGCCGTGTAACCGGTACCTATGACTGGCATGCACCCGTTTGGTGGGATGTAAAGTAATGAATAATTAATAATGAATATTTTAATTATGAAAAAGATATTATTTTTTGCAGCGTTAGCGGTTTTGACTTTCACGGCTTGCGAAAACAATACTCCGTTTGACACGCAGTCTGAGGACGACGACCCCATTATCCTGCGTCCCTATAACGAGTCCGGTACCGGCTCATACAATCCCGTTTGTGCGAACCCCGACGAGGCGTACTATGACTCCGTCATAGCTATCCCGACCAACTATACGACCGTTAACTGGTATCTCGATGGTCAGAAGGTCTATACAGGTTATAAGATCAACATGTGTTTTCCTGCCGGCCATTACAAACTGATCATGGAGGCAGTGACCACCAAGGGTAAACGTACAGAACGCTGGGGAACACTCACCGTCAATCCGTATGCTACCGATCCGTATGCTCCGCTACCCGCAGGAGGACGCTTTGGCGCACCGGGCAAGCCTGTCACGCTGAGCGGAAACAACCTCGACCTGGTCAAAGAGGTGCTGCTGAGCAATAACCTCATGTTCGACGATGCAACGCCGCTCTTCTCTACCTCCGAGTTCATCCTGGACGGAGAGGGCCGTCTGACCTTCACGCTGCCGGAGCTCGCAGAGGGAACCTACCAACTGCGCTTCAAGGATGCGGATGGCAAACTGTACGGTTCGGAGGCTTTGGTTGTAACCAATGATCCTCCGGAGCCGCCGGTATCAGAAGAGACTATTATCTGGGAAGGTTCGTGTGAACTGAACTGGGAAGTAGATCCTCCTGTTACACTCCAACTGACAGCCGCCATGTTGGCTCCCGCTGCCGGCAAGACCATCTATGTGTATTACGAACTGCCTGAGGCAACCTACCATAACCTGCGTATCACGTCCAACTGGTGGGGACAGGACCTCGTAGCTCAGATGGACGTCAATGACCAGACGCCGAACCCCTTCTCGTTCGTCTACGATGAGCGTTGTCAGAACATCGTGACCAGCGAAGGCGATGCAGCGCTGATTGTGGGCTTTGGTGAGACCATCACTAAGGTGACTTACAAATAACAATAACCATTATCCAAATAACCATTATCATGGTACCTTTACGAGAAAAAATCGCATATGCTCTGGGTGATGCCGCTTCCGGCGGTATCACCTGGAAGATTATGTCCATCGCCTTCCCAATGTTCTTTACCCATGTGTTCGGTCTGACGTTCGCGGACGCGGCAGCATTGATGCTCATCGCCCGTATGTTCGATGTCATCACCGACCCGCTCATGGGTTCTATCGCGGACCGCACCCAATCGCGCTGGGGCACCTATCGTCCCTGGCTCATCTTCGGCTCGATCCCCTTCGGCATCGTCTTTGCGCTCCTGCTCTTCACGCCCGAACTGGGTCCTGTAGGCAAGCGTATCTGGGCGTATAGCTTCTATCTGCTCATGATGGCGTGCTACACGATGGTCAATGTGCCGTACGGTTCGCTGCTGGACGTGATGACGACGGATGACAACGAGAAGAACCAGTTCTCCGCCTTCCGTATGGTCGGTGCGTATGCTATGGGCTTCATCACGCTCTTCTCCTTTGGCCCGTTACGGGCATGGATAGGCGGTACGGAGCAACACCAATACGCTGTGGCCGGAGCTATCTTCGGCCTCATCGCCATGCTGATGACTATGACCTGCGGACTGCTGACCAAGGAGCGCCATGAGCCTGTGCGTGCAGAGAAATTCAGCTTCAAACAGTATGGAGATCTCTTCCGCAATGTACCGTGGATATACATGACCTCCATCGCGTTCTGCTCGAATTTCTTCAACGGTTTCCGTTATGCCGTAGCTGCGTATATGTTCGCGTATTGTGTCGGAGGTGATGTGACTATCGGACGTATCCTGATCGACTATGCGGCATTTATGGCTATCGGCGAGGTGACCTGTATGATCTTCGGTGCACTCAGCCCGGCCTTTGCACGCAAAGTGGGTTCGAAGAAAACGGCGTTCTTATGGGCGTCCGTCATCTGCTGCGTCTTCTCGGTAGCATATTTCTTCATCCCGATGAACGCGTCGTATATCTGGCTGATGATCCTTGTCTCCGTGCTGGTGTCGGTAGGCGCAGGCCTCTACTCACCGCTCATCTGGTCGATGTATGCCGACGTAGCCGACTATGCTACGGAAAAGAACGGAACATCCTCCACGGGACTCATCTTCTCATCCGGAACGATGGCGCAGAAGTTCGGCGGTGCTATCTCAGGTAGCCTCATCGCCCTGTTGCTTGGTGCGGCGGGTCTGGTGTCCCAAACCGATATGCTGACCGGTGAGACGATAGTGACGATAACCGAAGGTGCAGAGCAGGCAGTGAACACGATGATATGGGCATTGTTCAGCATCTTCCCCGCTATCATCGCAGCCATCATGGCTTTGTTGGCATATAAATTCCCGTTAAAAAAATAGAAATATGAAAAAAATTCAAGTTTCAAATTTCAAATTTCAAATATTATTCTTAGCGGTTTGTTCTTTGGTCGCGTGTCAACGCACTAAGGAAAATCCGATAAGAATAAACCAAGTGGGCTTTGCTCCGCTTCAAGAGAAGACCGCTACTATCGATGTGGACTCACTCAACGCGGCACCCTGCGAGGTAGTAATTGTCAATGCGGCGGGAGATACAGCGTGGAGTGGAGTAGCGACCGAGACCATGGTTAATCCTGTCTCCGGCAAGTTCCGCCAGATAGTGGACTTCTCGGATCTTCAGGCGCTCGGCGAGTATCAGATTATTCTGAATAATCAGAGTACTCAACGTTTTCAGATCGCCGAGCACCCTTACCGCGAACTGACGCGCAAAGCCCTCCGTGCTTTCTACTACCAGCGTGCTTCGATGGCGATCGAGGAGCCTTATGCCGAAGGCTATGCACGAAAGGTAGGACATCCCGATAACCATGTGCTCGTGCATGCTTCGGCGGCTACCGACGAGCGTCCCGCAGGAACCGTCATCTCTTCACCGGGCGGTTGGTACGATGCCGGCGATTCCTGACATGCTCGCTGAGGCCATGTACAACATCCGCTGGATGATGACCATGCAGGATACGGACGGAGGTGTCTATCACAAACTGACGACGCCTAACTTCGAGAAGTTCATCCGTCCCGACCAGTGCAAACAACAGCGCTATGTGGTGCTCAAGACGACAGCTGCCACACTGGACTTCGCGGCTACGATGGCAATGGCGGCACGCGTCTATGCGCCGTATGATCCGGACTTCTGCGCACAGGCTGCTGAGGCAGCTAGGATGGCTTTTGCCTGGGCGTTGGAGCACCCTGATGTTTATTACGATCAGCCTGCGATGAATGAGCAGTTCAAGCCGGAAATAACGACGGGTGCGTATGATGACACCGATGTGCGGGATGAGTTCTATTGGGCAGCGACGGAGTTGTATCTCCTCACGAACGATGAGGCGTATAAAGAGATGGCCAAGGAGCAATGTCCGGAGACGTATGTGCCTGCGGTGTGGGGGAATGTAGGCGAGTTGGCGCACTTGGAATGGTTGATGCATCCCGAGTCCTTGAATCCGCTGGAACTCATTATTATTGGTGGATCGATGGCGTATTATCTGGAGCCTTATCTCAATGAGGCCGAGAGCACTTCTGTCTTCCGCGGACCTTATGGCAACCGCGAAGAGGATTTCTTCTGGGGCTGTAACTCGGAAGGCTGCTGCTGGCGCGGAATAGAGTGTCTGTACGCCTATCATCTGAGCGGAGAGAAACAGTACCTCGTCAACGCGCAGCGCTGTCTCAACTACCTCCTTGGCCAGAACAGTACCGGCTATTGTTTTGTGACGGGATTTGGTACCAAACCGACCTCTCATCCCCATCATCGTCTCTCGTATAGTCATCCTAAGGGCACCCATCCGGGCTTCCTCGCCGGAGGTCCGAACAGAGAGCGCCAGGACGCGGAGACGGATGGCGTCAAGTATCCGAAGAATGTGACGGCCGACGAGTCGTATCTCGATTACCAACCGTCCTATGCGACCAATGAGGTCACCATCAACTGGAATGTGACACTCTTCGCCCTTACGGCCGGTCTGGATGCACTTGAATAACTTACTTTAGCGTAAGCAGCGCTATCTTCAGGTCTTCGGAATTAGGACCAATCATGATACGGAATTGGCCGGGGTCAACTACCCAGTTGTCCTCGGTCATTTTTTGTTCGTCCATGTTCTTGCTGACATCGATCTTGTAGTAGCCCAGCACCTCGTTATCAATAGTGAATGCTACCTCGCGGCTCTCGCCCGGCTCCAGATGGATACGCTCGAAGCCGCGCAGCTCTTTGACGGGCCGAACCGGTATGGCGACCATATCGCGGATATAGAGTTGTACCACTTCGTCTGCCGCCATCGAACCGGTGTTGGTCACCCTCACTGAGGCGGTGACAGGCTCGCCCACCTTGGCTTCATTCGCAGAAAGAGTGACACCCGAGTAATCAAACGTCGTATAACTCAAGCCGTATCCGAAGGGGTAGAGCGGGGAGTTCTTCACGTCGGAATAACAACTGAGGTACTTGATGAATCCGTCGTCGATATGTCCGTTCGCATCTTCCGGCATCGGGCGTGAGGTCTTGAACTGGCGGTAGGTATAAGGCAGTTGTCCCACATGGCGCGGCATCGAGGTCGTCAGACGTCCGCACGGACTGTAGTCGCCGAAGAGCAGGTCTGAAGCGGCGTCGGCTGTCTCTGATCCGCCAAACCAGTCTTCTAAGATCGCATCGAGATGTTCGTTCTCCCAGTTGAGTACGGTCGGCCTTCCGGCGAAATGCAGCAAGACCATCGGTTTGTTCAGTTTCTTCAGCTCTACCATCAGATCGTGCTGTGCGTCGGGTGTCTCCAGGTTCACGCGGCTCGCGCACTCACCGCTCATCTCACTCGCTTCACCCATCGCCAGAATGATCACATCGGCCTTACGGGCGATGGCTAAGGCCTCCTGGTGCATCGTCTCTACCGAACGGCTATCGCGCATCTCGCGGCCGAACATCGTAGCGATAGCCTCCGCCTCGGCGTCGTACATCAGGTTGCAGCCTTTCGCGTAGAGTAATCGCGCACCGGACCCTCTCAGTGCATCTTCCAGCCCCTCTTTGACGGTCTTGTAGCGCTCCGGCACAGCGGCGACCGCCCAGGTGCCAGACATGTTCGGCCGGGTGTCGGCCAGCGGACCGATAAGGGCTATCGTGCCTTTTTTCTGAAGGGGTAGGATATGTTTGTCGTTCTTCAGCAGCACCATCGATTCGCGGGCCATCTGACGCGCATGCGCGCGATGCTCGGCGCAGAGAAGCTCTTTCTCACGACGTTCCGGTTTGCAATACCGATAAGGGTCGTCAAACAGGCCCAGTTGATATTTCGCTTCCAGCACATGCCGGCAGGCGCGATTGATATCCTTGATGTCCACCCGCCCGGCGTGGTAAGCCTCGGCCAGGTTCGAGAAGATACCCGACATCATATCCATATCATTGCCGGCATGCAACGAGAGAATGCCCGCTTCGGTCTTGTCCGCTGCTCCGCCGTTATCACCTATCTGCTCCACGCCGCTGTAGTCCGCCATCACAAAGCCCTTAAAGTGCCATTGGTTACGCAGCACCTCTGTCAGCAGCCAGTAGTTCGCATGCGACGGGATACCATCCACCGTGTTGAACGAGGCCATACACGAACCCACACCGGCCTCTACCGCCGCCTTGTAAGGCTGCATATACTCATTGAACATGCGGTACCGAGACATATCAACGGTGTTGTAATCGCGTCCGCCGAACGGCGCACCATAGAGCGCAAAATGCTTCATACAGGCCATAAGTGTGTGGTCGTCGCTCAGGTCGTCTCCCTGATAACCCTTTACCATCGCCTGCGCAATACAGCTCCCCAAATACGGATCTTCCCCGCTGCCCTCGCTGATACGTCCCCATCGTGCATCTTGACAGATATCCACCATCGGAGAGTACGTCAGACTGATGCCGTCCGCACTAGCCTCACAGGCGGCTACCTGCGCCGAGCGCGCTATACCCTCCATGTCCCAGGAGCAGGACAGTGCCAGGGGAATCGGATAAACGGTCTCGTAGCCGTGAATGACGTCCATGCAGAAGATCAACGGAATACCCAATCGGCTCTCTTCAACAGCTATCCGTTGCAGTTCCGCGATGCGGTCCAGACCTTTGAAGTTCAGGATAGCGCCCTCTTGGCCCGCACGGATCTGCGCGGCTACATCGGAGGACTTGGCTTGACCCGTTTCTATCTCGCCCGCCACAGACATACTGAGTTGACCCAGTTTCTCCTCGACCGTCATCTGTGCCATTAAACGGTCCACAAAAGCGTTCATCTCCGCATCTTTCGAGTGCTGCGTACATGCTGTCAGAACAACAGCGAGTAAAATGAGGACTTTTTTCATAGGTATTGCGATTTCGAAGGCAAAGGTACAAAAAAATTTGCATATATCAAAAAAAAATTGTAATTTTGCACGCGAATGTTCAAATTCATATGCCAACCATGAAATCAAAACTATTACTCTTCTGCTTCTTGTGGGTGTCAACGAGTCTTTTCGCAGATACTCCTGTCAGTTCGGGATTTGACAAACTCGATGCGTGGACTACTATATGGAAGGAGGGCCAGCAGACCTATTTTGGCTACCCGGTGAACCAGGAGTCAGAGTTGCAGGATTTCTATGCCTGGTACACGGCCGCAGGGATGGATGTGGTCAATCTCAATAATGCCGGTGACCCGATGACCGACAAGCCCTGGAAAATGTCCTCGCAGGCTTTCGAGCGCGAAGTGATTGAGTTCTTCACGCCGCTGTACGGCTTCGACCCGAACGATGTCTGGGGTATCGTCACACATAGCGGTACCGACGGCAACAACCACGGTATCTATTTCGGCGCGAATGACCTCTTTAACCGCACGGGTAAGCCGGTGATCGTCTATGTGTCCGACGAGGCGCATTACTCGAACATGCGTCTGTGCGACCTGCAGCATCTGGAGGTGCGCCTTATCAAGAGCGATGCGATGGGACGAATGATCCCGGACTCGCTGGAGGAAGCGTTGGATACCACCCGCCCGGCTTTGATGGTCTATGCGATGGGCTCGACCTTCAAAGGTGCTATCGATGACATGGAGGCACTTAACGCCGTGCTGGCCAGACATCCCGAGATGCCCGTCTACCGCCATGTGGACGCAGCACTCTTTGGCGGATATCTGCCTTTCACGAAGTTCCAGAAGATGGTGAGCAGCAAGGATATGCAATTCGAGTCCATCGCCATCAGCGGACATAAGTTCTTCGGTATCGACTCGCCCTCCGGACTCTTCCTCTGCACGCGCAAGGTCTATGACAACCAGAACAACTTCAATGTCACCTACCTGAACGGTAACATGAAGATGATCAACTGCTCGCGCGATGCGGTACAACCGCTTAAGTTCTGGTGGCTCATTCAAAAAGTGGGCTACGACGAGTGGTCGAAGCAAGCGAACGGGATGCTGGAATGTACTCAATATCTGCAGCAGGAGTTGACCCGTATCGGTTGGCCGTGCTGGCGTAATGAGTACAGCAACACTGTCTTCTTCAAACGTCCAACGAAGGAGATCTGCAGTAAGTACAATCTGGCCCTGGGTTACGACGAGCGTTTTGGCGGCGAGTTGGCGCATGTGGTCGTCATGCAGCATGTCACCAAAGAGAAGATAGACGGCTTTGTCAAGGCCCTGAAGGAACAAAAGTAGGCCTTTTTTGGCAGAAAATGCACTTTTTTGAAAAAAAGTTGCTAAAAAATTTGGTCATATCAAAAAAAAGCAGTACTTTTGCACCCGCTTTCGTGAGAAGGCGATGATCTTTAACAAAAACCCCCGTCAAGGAAGCTTTGCTTTCGAAGACGGAGAGCGAGAACACGACGTAGCGCTATACGAGGGCTTTGCCCGAAGTCGCGCGAGCCGTAGTTCGCGCGAGGGTGCGGTAGTTCAGTTGGTTAGAATACCGGCCTGTCACGCCGTAGGTCGCGAGTTCGAGTCTCGTCCGCACCGCAAAAAGGAGTCACAATCGTGGCTCCTTTTTTGTTATTCAATTCGTTTCCATATTACCAAATAAATGGTATCACTTTATAACGAACGCGTTGTTTGTATTCTGTGTATCCCTTCAACTCACGTTCAAGCACTTGCTCTTCGTTGCGGATGCGGAGGGCGATGATCGGAATATAGATGAGCATGATGACAAAAGACCACGGCGAGGCGAGCACTAACGGCATAGAGAGGAACAGCAGCAATGTGGCTGCATACATGGGGTGGCGAACGATGCCATACAGACCGGTACTTACCACTTGTTGGTTCTCCTGTACTTCGACCGTCCGTGACAGCCACACATTCTCACGCATTACTTCGGCGTACATGGCATATGCAACAAGGAAGATAGCCGTCGCTATATATACAGCCCAATCGGGTAATAGAAACCATTCGAAACGGCGATTTAGTCCTGCCACAACAAACACAGCGATAAACATCAAGCCGCTCAAGGCGACTACCCATTTCTGCTCTTGTTGCTGCTCTTTGGCGTCCAGTCGCTTGCGCAGTAGTTCCGGATGGCGAATCATCAACACTATACCGGCTATGAACATCGGCACAAACAACACTCCAATGAACAGCCATGCCTGCCAGAAGTTAAAAGTCCCGGCAGAAAGGAATAACAGTAGCCCGATAAGCAGTAGCCCGATAACGAACTTCGTTAGAGCTTGTAAGAATAGTTTGGGTGTCATACTTCAGTTCATATTATCCTAAATCTGCGAAGATGATCCAGTCAGGTGCGTGATAGGTCAACACGCCGATAGCGATGATAGCCAGCACGATGAGCACTATCCATAACGGCCAGAGGCGTTGCACAACAGCACATGTCCGCCAACGATTAGCAAGATGTACTGCGCCGACCATCGAAGCGATATAGATAACGATATCCAAAAGCATCAACTCATGGCGCACGAAACCCCAATAGCTGAAAAACGCGGCTACGATGAGCGGCATCACAGCCAATGCACCAAATATAGGTGCGCCTATCTCGCGGATGTCGCGACGCGAAAAGCACAGATAGATGCTCAGCAAAAGCATCGGGTAAAACACCATCTTCATGTGCGCCATCACACTTTCCGTCACGGGAAAGATATAGCCCAGAAAATGATT
>CACYGT010000029.1 GCA_902774075.1 uncultured Bacteroidales bacterium | reverse complement strand
TTTGACATACGCAAATATTTGCGCATTTTTTTGCTATTTTGCCTTTATTTTATCAAATCCTGAGCCGAAGACACCTTTGACGTCTGCATAGGAAACGAGTGCTTCTGGGTCTATCTCGTTCACAAGGCTGAGGACCAATGAGCTCTCGGGCTTACGTACCAGGACAGAGATGACCTTGACGGGCTTCTTGGAATACCAGCCGGTACCGTCCAACACTGTCACACCGCGGTTGACGGTCGTATTGATCGCTGTAGCCAGTTCTTCGTATTTGCTTGAATATATCAGGAAATGTACCGACTGATGAACCCGCGCCATTAACCAATCTACTGCAACCGTATAGGAAATAGTCATCGCCACACCATAGAGCACACGCTTGATCTGCAGATAAGTGGGATTGCCTCCTTCTTTGAGCATCGACTCCGGCAAGGGTAGGAAGAATGCCGACGCGATAATAAGGATATCGCAAAGGAGCATGATATTGCCCAGCGATATGTTATGGTAGTGGTTCACTATCATCGCTACGATATCCGTTCCTCCCGAAGAACCGTCCGCTGTCAGCACACAGCCTAAACTCAGGCCAAAGACAAAACCGCCGATGATAGCGCCGAGCCATGGGTCAGCAATGATAGGCTCCGGCAGAATAGGTATCACACGATACCAAAACGTGATAGCCGCTACTCCGACCATCGTGCGGATACAGAAACGCCATCCTACCGTAAGACCGGCAATAAGCAGCAGTATCACGTTGATCACAAAGGTCGTCAGCCACACGGGAATAGCACCGCCGTACTCGGGGAAGACAGAGGGAAAGAGACCATTGGTGACGTAATAGATAGCAGAGCAAATACCTGTCAACCCGCCGCCCACAAACGCATGAGGCAGCAACACCCAGTTGACCATGAGCGCCATAGGCGCTATACCAAAGATGATGGCGAAGTATTCAAACACTACCCGCGCCCTGAACTGAGGAGCTTTGTGCGGGTTGACTAACTGACTGTATCGAGGTAAGTATCCCATATTATTTGCCATTTGCCATCGGGTCAAAACCTTGTCCGAACACGCCGCGTACCTGACTCTGACTTACGAAAGCATTCGGGTCAATAGCACGGACGAGACGGAAGATCGTTGCCGACTCATACGAGCGGGCAATACAGGTGACGACCTTCATGGGTTGTTTGCTAAAACCACCTTGCGCATCCAGGATCGTGCAGCCACGATGAGCCTGCGAGATGATAGCCTGAGCTATCTCGTCGGATTTTTTGGTGAAGATCATGAACTGTACCGACTGCCGCATGCGATTCATAACCCAATCGACGGCCGTTGAAGCCATGAAAGTATATGTCAGACCGAAGAGTATCTTCTCTATCGCGCCTTGCAGTCCCGCTGCTTGTATCGTAGGCAGGAAGAACGCCGACGAGATCACCGTCATATCCGCAAGGAGCAGCACTCGTCCCATAGGAAGGTGATGGTACTTATTGACGATCATCGCGACGATATCCGTACCGCCCGTGGAGCCGTTATTGAGGAAACAGATACCCAAGAAACAGCCTGTAAACAAACCACCAATGACGACAGCCATGAACGCGTCTGTCAAGAGCGGGACGGTAGCGATAGGTATGACCTTGAGCCATATGGTCAGCCACATGACGCCCCAGACCGTACGCAGGGCATACCGCCAGCCTACCGTGATAGCGGCGAGAATAAGCAGCAGGATATTGATCAGCGCGCTACTGAGCCAGATGGGGACGTAGGTGTTGGTAGCGAAATAGATGATCTCACACAGACCCGTCACACCGCCTCCGACGATGGCATGCGGCACCAATAACTGGTTGACAGTCAGCGCATAAGGAATCGTACTGATGACTATCAGCAATAACTCCTTGAGGGTGATCCAAGGCAGCGCACGGTAGTACGACTTGAGGTGGTCGCGCAGGTCACTTATGGGTTGTCTTTTTTTCATTCAAAACGTGCTATGAGGTTTCTATCTCCAAAGCCATTATCGACACGTCCGACAGGGCACCAGAACTTGGTCTGCGCTACCCACTCTGTCGGATAAGCAGCCTCACGACGGCTATAGGGGTGCGTCCATTCATCGGCTACTACTTCGTACTCCGGGTGCGGGGCATTGAGCAGCACGTTGTCCGTCTTGTCGGCTTTGCCGGACTCGATATCCGCTATCTCTTGACGAATCCGCAAGAGGACGTCGCAGAAACGGTCGATCTCTTCAAGCGACTCGGACTCTGTAGGCTCTACCATCAGCGTACCATGAACCGGGAAAGAGAGCGTCGGGGCGTGATAGCCGAAGTCCATCAGACGCTTGGCGATATCCGCTTCGGTGATGCCGATGGCATGGAATTGACGGCAGTCGAGAATCAGTTCATGTCCTACTCTACCTGTTGCGCCGGTATAGACGATGCCGTAGGCATCTTTGAGCCGTTTAGCCATGTAGTTGGCCGAGAGGATAGCGGCTGCAGTCGCATGACGCAGGCCTTCTGCGCCTAACATCGCGATATAGCCCCATGAGATAAGGGCCATGTTCGCATTGCCGTACAGCGCAGCGGAGACACGGTTCGTATCTTCCGTCGGCAGGCACTCTGCCAGGTCTTCGGTACAGCATACAGCACCGGCACCCGGTCCTCCACCGCCGTGCGGCGAAGCAAAGGACTTATGCAGGTTGAGGTGGCATACGTCGGCACCAATGAAGGCAGGATTCGTCCAGCCTATCTGCGCATTCATGTTCGCGCCGTCCATGTATACAAGTCCGCCGTTCTCATGGATAGCGGCTATCATCGCGCGGATCTCCTGCTCGAAGATACCGTGTGTGGAAGGATAAGTGATCATACAGCCTGCCAGTTGTTCGCCGGCTTCTTCGGCTTTCTGTTTCCAGTCTGCGAGGTCGGTGTTACCTTGTTCGTCGCACTTCACTACACAAGGCACAAAGCCGGCTTGTACGCAGGAAGCAGGATTTGTTCCGTGCGCCGATGCAGGGATAAGGAGGATCTTACGTTCGGGCTGACCGAGACGACGGAAATGTTCGCGAATGACAACTAAGCCTGTGTACTCACCTGCTGCTCCTGAGGTAGGTTGCAGCGTGCAAGCATCAAAGCCTGTGATGGCACAGAGTTGGTCTTTGAGTTCCTCCATGATGGTCTGGTAACCAAGCACTTGGTCAGCAGGCGCTAAGGGATGTACATTCATAGCTCCGCTGAAGGTGATAGGTATCATCGCAGCGGCTGGGTTGAGTTTCATGGTACACGAACCAAGCGGGATCATGGATGTTGCCAAGGAGATATCCTTGCGGTCCAGACGCTTGAGATAGCGCATCAACTCCGTCTCTGTATGGTATTTCTTGAATACCTCCGCCTGCAAATAATCGATTTCGCGTACACGGCTCTCGTCAATGGCCCAGAGACCTTCGAAGGCATCGTCGGACTCTTCGTAACACGGCATATTTCCAGACGTCTCGGCAAAGAGTTCGATCAGGTCATTCATATCATCTATATCCACCGTCTCGTCGATGGAGAGCCCTACCCAACCTTGCGGGTCAAAGTAGAGGTTGATGCCCAGTTCTTCGGCCTTGTCCTTCAGTGCGCTCAACCATTCCTCATTCACTCGGATCTTGAGCGTATCAAAGAACTCTACGTTCTCCTGCTCGTAGCCATAGGCTTGGAGCATCTCGCTCAGATAGACAGCTTTGGAGTGGATTCCTTCGGCTATCTCGCGGATACCTTCTGCACCGTGATAGACGCCATAGAAACCTGCCATCATGGCAGAGAGGGCCTCGGATGTACAGATATTCGACGTCGCGCGCTCGCGCTTGATATGCTGCTCACGTGTCTGGAGAGCCAGACGATAAGCAGGGTGCTCGTATTTATCTTTGCTCAGACCGATGATACGTCCCGGCATGTCGCGTTTGAACTCATCGCGGGTAGCCATATAGCCGGCTGTCGGACCACCAAAGCCCATCGGCAGACCGAAACGCTGGGCGGTGCCGCACATGATATCGGCATCCAGGGGCTTGAGCAGTGTCAGAGCCATAAGGTCGGCCACTACCGTCACTTTGAGTCCGGCAGCATGGCAGCCATCGATGAAGGCGTCGTATTCCTCAATGGAGCCGTCGGAGTTGGGCCATTGAACAAGCGCACCAAAGAAGGTCTCGTCGGGTGTGAAGTCGGCGTATGAGCCGGTCACTATCTCGATGTCTTGACCTGCTGCACGTGTATGCAAGACGGATAAGGTGTTCGGCCAGACTTTCTCGTCCACAAAGACTTTGCGCACGTTGGCTTTGACCTGCTCACGGCTGCGTAAGTTACGCATCATCGTTACTGACTCCGCGGCTGCGGTGGCTTCGTCCAACAACGAGCAGTTAGCCAGAGGCAGACCGGTGAGGTCACTGATCATGGTTTGGAAGACAAAGAGCGCTTCGAGACGGCCTTGACTCACTTCGGCCTGATAGGGCGTATAACTGGTGTACCAAACAGGGTTTTCGAGTACGTTGCGACGAATGACAGCCGGCGTGATGGTACCGTACCAACCGCGACCGATATACGATCGGGCGGGCACATTCTCCGATAGCAGCGTCTCGGCCGCTTCCAGTTGTTTCTGCTCCGTGTACGGTTCTTCCAGTTCGATGGGCTCCGGCAAGAGAATATCTGCCGGCATTGTCTCGCGAACAAGTGCGTCGATCGACTCTGCGCCGATGGCGTCTAACATGTGTTTTTCGTCTTCTGGGGTGAGTCCGATATGTCGAGACTCGAGGTAGTTTACTTTCATATAGTGGTTAAATTTTATCTGCTCACAAATAGCGCTGCAAAATTACAAAAAAAGAATGACATACACAAGCGTGTATGCCATTTTTTATAAAATTTATACATATTTCAGTAATTCCGGTAGGCTGGTGATGGTCAAAATGTCTTCTTTTGCCGTGCCTTCTCCTCTGCGGTCAAAGAAACAAGTGTCGAGTCCGGCGGCTTTGGCACCCTGGATATCTGTTGTCATCGAGTCTCCTACCATCAGCACCTCGTTGGGTTGCAATCCGCAACGACGCAGCGCCTCTTCATAGAAACGGACATCGGGTTTGTCGTAGCCTATATCCATGGAGATGTAGGTGTCTTCGAAATACGCCAATATCCCTGCATGCTGCAAGCGGGAACGCTGCAGATGACCGAAGCTGTTGCTGGCCGCAAAGAGCCGATAGCCTTTTGCGCGGAGCGCTTCGAGCGTCTCTATCGTACCCGGTACAAGGGTGTGCGTCGTACCCCATGCAGCACGGAAAGCGTGCTTGAACGGCTCTACCGCTTCACTACCAAGTCCCGCTTTCTCACAGAACTCCGCCGGATAAAGCTCCATCACTTCGGCTATCGTATGCAGACCGCGCTTGGCTTCAGAGAAGAGACGACCTGAGATGTCAAAAAAGAGTTGGAAGAGTTCGTCGGACTCTCTTCCCAGTGCTGCATCAAAAGCCTCTCGACAACAAGGAACGTAGTCGAGCAGCGTATCGTCTATGTCAATAAAGATAGCCTTGTACATTTTACCAAAAAAGGAGCCGTCGGGCTCCCTTTGTCGGGTAGGCGAGATTCGAACTCACGACCTCCTGCTCCCAAAGCAGGCATTCTAACCGGGCTGAACTACTACCCGCTCGGTTCCGCCGAGTGGGTAGTAAATCGTTCGAACGTAGTGAGATAAGAACTACTACCCGTTTGCGGAAAGTGGGTGCAAAATTACTGCTTTTTTTTGAATTGTGCAAATAATTCTGCAAATTTATGCATTTTTTTTGAGCCAAAGGATGGCATCGGACTCCAGCGTCCATGCTGCGAGAGGCGATGAAGGCGTATAACCTGCCGCGCGATAGAGGGCAGAACAAGGAGCATTGTTGGTAGCAATGACGGCATAGAGAACGCGTAGGTTTAGATGTCCGAATGCGTATTCTTCGAGCAACCGGAGCGCCTCCTTCCCTACTCCTTTGCCGCGATATTCGGGCGCGATGTACTCTCCCAACGCCGCACGTCTGTTACGGGGATCGAAGTCAAAGAGATCGATACAACCCAGCGTCGCGCCGTCCTCTTCGATGACAAGGCGAAGCTGACCGTCCTTGTAGATATCGCCAGTAGTGGACGCGATATAGTCACGCAGGTCCTGTTGGGAGAGCGGGTTGTGGTTCGCTCCGTCGGCCCAAGCAGTCGCATCGTTCTCCCATCGATAAAGGTACGGCAGATCTGAAGGTTCTATTTTTCTTAGTTTAATCATAGAATACACTGCAATAACTCGCTAATAAGTCCGTTCCGATTCTCTCTCGATTCTGTCTCGCTAGTCTGATTTGGCTATATATGTTAGTCAAACAGGCGAGCAAAGAAGCCTTTTTTCTTGGGGCGGAGGTCCTCCATATTGCCCTGCGGAGCAGGTTCAAAAGGATGACCGGTATGGATCATGTTATAGATGACTCCCCAGTCGGGCAGACCGCCTAAGTTACGGTCGTCTATCCAAAGATCCGCGACGAGTTTACGCGCCGTACCATGTTCGGGTTCCTCTTCAGGATAGTTGGAGTTGACCGCATAGAACTCAAGTCCTTTGGACTTACAGTAGTCCAAAGCTTCTTGCAGCAGATCCCCTTCGCGCACGGTCCAGAGGATGACCTGGTGATGGTCCTCTTCTTGCAGTTTCTTCAGGGTCTGTATGGCAAACGGTATCGGTTTGCCGATCTTCGGGTACTCGTGGGTAACAATGGTGCCGTCAAAATCACATGCAATTATCATATCAATAAGTAGGTATATTGGGGTCTTCGGGTGTTGTTTCTTCTTCGGCCTTTCCAAGCGTAGGCTTGCTAAAATACCAAGCGACAGCAGAGATGGCGGCTACCCATAACATGGACTGATAGCAACCCATCCAGTAATAGGCAAAGATACCGAAGATCATCGCGTTGCTAGCCAGCAGGATACGCGATGCTGCACATTTGAAATAGGTCTTCTCAGTACGCGGCTTGAAGAGCTTGACCAGATAGAGACCGAGAGGAATCGTGATCAACGCATCGATGATGATGATGTATTGCACCGTAATACCTAATCTCGACATGCGATCGAGGGGTTCGTAGAGGCCCTTCGAGAAGGCAAAATACATAGCCGTCAGCACGATGAGCGCGATGACCATCTGGCCGTAATAAATCCAATTCAGTTGTCGTACTACTTTTTCCATTATCCTTTAAATTCTGTTCTGTTTACGATGGATCGTCCGAGTGTTATCTCGTCCGTATATTCGATTTGGTTGCCTACCGCCACACCGCGGGCAATTTGTGAGATCTTGACGTCAATGCCTGCATTTTGAAGGCGGCGGTAGATATAGAAGTTCGTTGTGTCGCCTTCCATGGTGGTGGGGAGAGCGAGGATGATCTCGTCGATGTCTCCTTTGGAGATACGCTCGATCAGGGAGTCGATCTCGATATCCTTGGGTCCGACGCCTTCCATAGGCGAGATGATTCCTCCGAGCACATGATAGACGCCGGTATATTGGCCGGTGTTTTCTATAGACATGACGTCCTGCACGTTCTCCACGACGCATATCGTTCGGTGGTCCCGCCGCGGCGAAGCACATATCGGACAGATCTCGGTGTCGGATATATTATGGCATTCGCGGCAGTAGATGACCTCTTTCTTCAAGCGCGTGAATGCACCGGAAAACGCCTCCACCTGCTCATCGGACTGACGCAACAGGTGCAGCACGAGCCGCAAGGCTGTTCTGCGCCCTACTCCCGGCAGTGAGGCCATTTGGTTCACCGCTTGCTCCAATAATATGCTGGGATAGTCTGACACGATTTACGATTTTTTGGCCCAGCGGGCAGGAAGGACACGATAGGGATAACGTTCCCGGATATCATTGGCGTTGGGGCAGTCAATGCGGTGGATACGGATACCTTTGAGCACGGATACGAAGGCGAAGATCGGATCGCCGGGCTGCGGGTTGCAGCATTTCGAGAGGTTATAATCGACGTTCTTGACGTTCATATCCACCTCGATGGCAAGGCCCTTCAGTTCAGACCGATCGACATACTCCGTATGTTCGCGCGGGGTAACAGGCGTCTCATCGGGTTCGAGCAACACGTCTCTAAGTCGCTGTACATCTTCCTTGCCGGTCGCTACCGACTGATACATATCCGACACAGCCTTGTAGCCCAGTTTGATGGCCATCTTGGTGATGTCCCCTTCGGTGTAAGTGATCTTCCAGTTCTTGAACTTACGGTCAATGATCTCCTTGCCTTCGGCAGCCTGTTTGTACTCGATCTCTTTGAGTGCCTGACGGATCTTGTTCTTGGCCTTGGTAGAAGCAACGAAGGTCAACCAGTCGGCATTCGGGTGCTGGTTAGGCGAAGTGAGGACAGAAACCTGGTCACCGTTCTCCAATTTCTGACGGATCGAGACGTTCTGGTTTCGTATCGTTCCTCCGACGCAGTGTGCACCTACTTCGCTATGTATGGAGTACGCGAAGTCCAGCACCGTAGCGCCTTCGGGCAGACGACGCAGATCGCCCGTAGGTGTGAAGACATAGACGTCTCCCTTGCGTTGCATGAGGCTGTCTTTGACGCCCTTGTATGACCAGTGCGCCGCTACACCTTTCTCGGCCACTTCGTCCATACGGCGCGTACGGATCTGCACCTCTACCCAGCGTTTATCGGGTCCTAACACGGTCGTATGGAGCGACTCATAGCCGTTCTCCTTGGGTACGGAGAGCCAGTCGCGCAGACGTTTCGGGTTAGGCGGGAAGATATCGGTGATGAGTGAATAGACTTGCCAGCAGTCCGATTTCTCTTTCTCTAAAGGAGAGTCGAGGATGATACGGATCGCGAACAGGTCATAGATACGATCCACGTCGCAGTGCTGTGCCTGCATCTTATGGTAGATGGAGTGAATGGATTTCGGTCTACCCTTGATGGTAAAGGTAAAACCCTCCGCTTTGAGTTTCTCCTCCAACGGCGCAATAAAACGCGCGATATAGTCTTCGCGCTCCGCTTTCTTCGCATTCAACGCGTGCGCGATATATTTATAGGTGTCGTAGTCGAGGAACTTAAGCGCAAGGTCTTCCATCTCCGTCTTGATCTGATACAGACCGAGACGATGGGCCATCGGAGCGTGCAGAGTCTGCGTCTCCTTGGCGATATGCCGGCGCTTCTCCGAGTCACCCTCCGTATCCAACTGACGCATCAGATCCAGACGCTCATTAAGTATATCAAACAGGACTTTATTGCTGTCTTCCATTCATTCAAAAATAAAAATCGCTGCAAAGTTACGATTTTTTTTGCATATATAAAAATTTTTTTGTAACTTTGCGGCGAATTTTGAAAATATATTTAAATTTTACCATATGAAAGCATCAAGATTAATCGTTATTTGCGTGCTGAGTGTAGCAGCAATCGTTATGTTGATTTTCTGTGTACAGAGTGTTACGACACCTATTAAGTTTGAGGACACACGTGCTCAACGCGAGGTAGCTGTCATCAACAACTTGGTTGATCTGCGTACCGCAGAGGTTGAGTTCCATCACCAGAAAGGTATCTTCACTGCTGATTTGGACAGCCTGTTGCTCTTCCTGCGCACTGCGCCTAAGAAAGAGGTGATGAAGGAAGGAAGTCTGACTGACAAGCAGTTAGAGGCCGGTCTGACGGAGCACAAAGCTGTTAAGATCCTGAACAAGGCAAAAGCAACAGCGTTGAAGAACAAGAAACTGAAATTGGACCCCAACGATGTAGATGCGCTGTATGAGTACATCTGGGCGAACGACAAAGAGGTGAAGAAGAACGGCTTAGCCGGTTTCCGTCGTGACACCATCGAGTCGAACATGATTCAATCGCTGTACAAAGGCAAATACGACGAGCAGACTATTGCCGGTATCGTAGAGATCCCGTTCAGCGACGGCAAGCGCTTTGAGATGGAGACCAACAACGGCTACAAGACGAGCCAGGGTATCCGTGTTCCTCTGTTTGAGGCACGTGCACCGTTTGAGGCTTATCTGGGCGACCTGAACAAGCAGGAGTTGGTTAACCTCATTGACCGCGAGCAGAAACTGGAGCACTACCCCGGTCTGAAGATCGGTGATATCTATGCTCCGAATAACAACGCAGGTAACTGGGAATAAGTCGAGCGGCTCGACACCCGAACAGCCATGCGGATAATTAGTGGTACATATGGGGGGCGGCGGTTGTCGCCCCCTAAAAATATCACCGCGAGGCCCACTACGGACTTCGCCAAGGAGAGCCTGTTTAATCTGCTCAACAACCGAATGGATTTTGAGGGGATAGACGTGCTGGACTTGTTTGCCGGCACGGGCGGTATCGGTATTGAGTGCATCAGTCGGGGAGCCCGCGAAGTGACAGCGGTTGAGTTGGCTCATGTGCAGCAGAACTGGATCATATCCTGCTGCAAGCAATTAGGCATCAAGAACCTCAGCCTTATTCGCGGCGATGTGTTTAAGTTCCTCAATGCTTGCCGGCAAAAGTTCGATTTTATCTTTGCCGATCCACCCTATGCTTTAGAGCAGTTACCTACTCTGCCGGATAAGATTTTGGCACAAGGCATATTAAAAGAAAACGGATGGCTCGTCATAGAGCACGGAAAAGACACGGACTTTACTTCTCACCCTCGGCACATAGAGACGCGCACGTACGGAAGTGTGCATTTCTCGTTCTTCCAATAAAAAAAGAGGCTCGCGCCTCTTCTTTTTTTTATAGTTCTACGTATATCTCCAGGAGCTTGCACCCGTCTTTGGGTGTGATGACAATGTCATTGAGGCAGGCTGGGATCAGAACAGCTTCACCCTTACGGAGTGAGGCGGTCTTATCTTCCGTCTCGCTGTCGAGGGCGGTGACATCACACGCTCCTTCAACGCACATATATGCCACAAAACTGTCCAGCGGTGCATAGTCGCGCTGCACAGGAATCGTCAGGTTGAGTTCGTTGACGGTAAAGAACGGTGTCTTCTTGAGGTTAACCGCTCCGTTGAGCACAGGCTCCGGATGAGTGACAACCGCTTCCTCTACCGGCGCATAGTCCATCACTTCGAGGGCCTTGTCCAGCTTGAGTGGGCGCATCTTACCGTCATTACCGACGCGGTTATAGTCATACAGACGATAGGTGATATCGCTGTTCTCCTGTATCTCCGCCACGATAGTGTCGCGTCGCATTGCATGCACGGTCCCCGAAGGGATATAGGCCACATCGCCCGCGCGTACCTTATATTCGCGCAGATAGCGCGCGAGAGATCCATCCGAGATCGCAGCATGGATTAGCGAGGGGTTCATGGTCTGCGTCCAACCCAAATAGACCGAGGAGTCACTTTCGGCCGGCAACACATACCACATCTCCGTCTTACCCGGGCAATGCTCATTCTCCAGCGCATAGTCATCGTCCGGATGCACCTGGATAGAGAGGTCATCGACGGCATCAATGAACTTCAACAACAGCGGGAAATGGTTACCGAACACGTCGTACACTTTCTCACCCACCAACTCATCCATATAGACCTCAAGCAGGTCCTGCAGGCTGTCGCCCTCATGCGAACCGTTGGCTACTTCTGTAGGGTATTTCTCGATATCGGACATGACCCAGGCCTCACCGACGTTCTCATAGTCCGCCGGCACATGGTCGTACCATTTGGCTATCGTGTGTCCTCCCCAGAGTTTATGGAAGAGTTGCGCTCTAAACTTAAACGGATACAGCATTACTTAATATTTCTAATATGTTTCTCCCATTTCCACGCGGACGCGAGAACGTCACGAATGGGTGTATCGGCTTTCCAACCCAGCACTTCGTTCGCTTTCTTCGGCGCTGCCCATACTTGTTCGATATCGCCTTCACGACGACCAACGATGGTGTACGGGATCTTCACGCCGGTAGCGGCCTCGAACTCATTGATGAGTGTGAGCACGGACAGGCCGGTGCCGGTACCAAGGTTGAAGACCTCCACCTGCTCGCGGTCCTTGGCGTGCAGCATACGGTCGATCGCCTTCACATGCGCTTTGGCCAGATCTACTACGTAGATATAGTCGCGGATACAAGAGCCGTCGGGGGTATTATAGTCATTGCCGAAGACCTTGAGTTCCTGACGCAAGCCGGCAGCAGTCTGCGTGATGAAAGGTAGCAGATTCTGCGGTACACCATTCGGTAACTCACCTATCTCAGCCGACGGATGCGCACCTATCGGGTTAAAGTAACGCAGGATGGTCGCGTGCAGGTCTTTGTCTGCATGTGCCTCGTCCCGAATGATCTCCTCGTTGATCTGCTTGGTGTTGCCATAGGGCGAGAGAGCCGTCTGGATAGGCGCGGTCTCATCCACAGGCAGGTGAGCCTGATCCGGCTGACCATAGACCGTACAACTGGACGAGAAGACGATGTTCTGCACACCATGCTGCTTCATCACTTCTAACAAGGTGATGAGGCTGCCGATGTTATTGCGGTAATAAAGAAGCGGTTTCTCCACCGACTCACCCACCGCTTTACTGGCTGCAAAATGAATCACACCCACGATATCGGGATAGGAAGTGAAGACATTGTCCAGGTCCATGTAGTTACCGCAGTCGATGTTCGCGAACGCGGGCTTACGGCCTACGATGGCCTCGATGCCGTCGAGTACGTCGATGGACGAGTTACTGAGGTTATCTACGATGGTCACATCGAAGCCTTGCTGCATCAGTTCGACGGCTGTATGCGAACCTATATATCCGGTACCACCCGTGACGAGTATTCTAGCCATAATCAGAACAGTTTAGCGGGATACTCACCGGCAGCGATGAGTTGGTTGATCTTCATAACTACTTGCGGGCGGTCCTCCGAATAGGTCACACCGAACCACTTAGACGGGGTGTCAAGCACCTTACAGGTGGCTTTGCCTTCACCGATAAGTTGGTTGACGAGCGTCGGGATATAGAACTCCGACTTCAGTTCCTGTCCGTGCGCAGCGAGGAACTCTTTAAAAGCTTTCTCGCTGTACTCGAAGTACTCGGGAGTAAAGCCCCACATGTTCATCGACACGGGTGTATGCGGGTCAAGCGGCGTATCGACACCGTCTTCAGTAAAGACGATCGTGCCGTTCTTGTCTTCGATCTTCGTACGCTCTACGACGTCCGTCAGATGGCCTTCGGCATTGGTCGTGCAGAC
This sequence comes from uncultured Bacteroidales bacterium, assembly GCA_902774075.1. GTDB lineage: Bacteria > Bacteroidota > Bacteroidia > Bacteroidales > Paludibacteraceae > Colicola. Next base: position 5,455 of record CACYGT010000029.1, on the reverse strand, counting down.
ACCGCGGCTGACCGAACCGTTCTCGCTGAGGGTGTTGCATACACGGTAGCCTACCATGCAGTACTGGCCTTTCTTTCCCTCTACCGAGCAGAGGAAGTCATGCAGCACCTGATAAGACTCTTTGCCGTAGAAATCATCGGCATTGATGACCGCAAACGGCTCTTTGATGAGGTCTTTACCCATAAGTACGGCGTGGTTCGTACCCCAAGGTTTAGCACGCTCTGGGTTATAGGTGCATCCTGCCGGCACTTTGTCTACCGACTGAAAACAGAGCTCACACTGTACTTTACCTTCGTACTTACTCAGCACGACGCGACGGAAATCGTCCTCGAAGTCCTTGCGGATGACAAACACGATCTTACCGAAGCCCGCGCGGAGCGCATCATAGACGCTGTAGTCCAGGATAGCTTCACCGTTCGGGCCCAGACCGTCCATCTGTTTGAGTCCACCGTACCGGCTGCCCATACCGGCTGCCAAAATAAATAATGTTGGTTTCATATATCTATAAATATTAAATTTCAAATCTCAAATGTCAAATTTACAATCGTCACTCATTGACGATGACAGTCTTGCCGTTTTTCTTCTTGTGCCTAAACCAAAGTCCATAGACCTCAAAGCAGTTACCGGCCGTGATGAAGGCTTTGATCTTATTGTTGCGGATAAACTCCATGAGGGCCGAGAACTCATTCTGCGTAAGCAGCGTCTGGATCTCAATATGCTCTTCCTGGCTATATCCACCTTGTATCTTATAGATGGAACAGCCGCGCACAAGAGTATCCACGATATAAGCACGCACACGCTCGGACTCATCCGAAACGATGCAGACACGCTTGCGATTATTGAGCGAGGCGGTGAAATAGTCAATAGCCAGACCGTTGATCCACGTACCGATGATACCAATGACGACCATACGGAAGTCATTGATCAGAAAAGAGGTACAACAGATGGCGATACCGCCGATAGCGACCGACGTGCCGATATCGAAATGCAGGTATTTGTTGACGATCTTACCGAGTATGTCGAGTCCTCCGGTGGAGGCGTTGATACGGAAGAGAACCGCCTGGCAGATACTTAAGAGGAGCACGAAGCAAATGAGGTCGAACCACACATCGCCCATGCCCAGACCGCCACTCATGACGCTGTCTCTGACGCGCTCCATCACTTCGCCAGAACGGCTGAGGATATAGGGGTTGCCATGTGCGTCAAGTACACTCTGACCCGCCTGTAGTTGCGCCAGGATCTGCGGTGCCTCGATCACCTTGTGTGTAAAATGATAGTTCGGGTAAATCCACTCCCATACCTGCGTCAACGGACCAAGGATCATAGCCGTATAGACGGTCTTGGCACCGAACTCATTTCCGATGAGGATGAACGCCAGCAAGAGCAGGAAGGCATTGATACCCATCACCCAATAGGAGAAGGTATCGGTCGTCCCGCCAAAGAGCGTGTTCAGTACGATCGAGAGACCCGAGATCGAACCTACGATCAGGTGACTCGGCATCAGGAAATAATAGACCGCTGCAGCGCCCACACTCATACCGAGTGTCATCATCAGCAGTTCTTTCCAGAACTTAAGTGTGCCTAATGCGTGCCAGAAAGTAACGAGCAGGTCACGCCAATAGGCAATGGTAAAATATTCTTTTAAGTGTTCCATGGTTAGATATTAGTTGTCATTTTCTTTGACCACAAGTCGCGCAGTACGGCGGGTGGTCTGGCTTAGCATAATCGTACGACCGGCCTTGGCGCGCTCGAGGATCTCGGGTGTTGTACCGCGGATGGTGAGCAGCGACAAGTGGTCATTGTAACTGACATTAAAACGTGCCTTGAGGGCCTCGAGGGCATCGGGCACAAAACGCGTGTTATCCACGCACACGGAGATCGTCACGGCCGAGGACTGAATGAGCGACACCTTGAGACGGTTCCTGTGGATGATATCAAAGATCTCACTCAGACTCTCCTCCAGCACGAACGCAAAGTCTTTCGCGCGCATAGTAATGAGAATCTGGTTCTTGCGCCATATATAGACCGGTATACCGATCGGTCCTACTCCGTCGTCCGAGATGACCGAACCGGCGGCGGTGGGGTCTCCAAAGGGACGCACATACAGCGGTATATGTTTGTTCTCCAGCGGACGGATAGTCTTGGGGTGCATCACCTGCGCACCGGAGTTAGCCAACTCGACCGCGTCCATATATCTTAAGGACGGTATCAGCACCGTATTAGGCTCTATACGCGGATCGGCATTAAGGATACCCGGCACATCTTTCCAGATCGTCACGGACTCGGCATCCAGGTAGTTACCCAGGAGGGCGGCGCTATAGTCCGACCCTTCACGGCCGAGCGTGGTACGTTTACCGTCCGCCGTGCCACCGATGAAGCCTTGCGCGATCACGATATGCGGACGGTTAGGACGCTCCCACCCGGCTTTGATGACCGCCGCAGAGGTCTCGCTGTCCACCTTGGCTTCGCGCCAAGTGTCATCCGTACGAAGTAACTTCGGCATGTTCCACCATTCGACACTCAGGCCCTGCTTGAGCAGATAGACCGCAATGATCTGGGTGGACATGATCTCACCCATCGAGACGATCTGGTCGTAGTTCTCGTCGTAAGGCAGTGCGGGGTCAAACGGTATCTCGCCTTGCAGGCGAATATCGGTGCCGGGCTGGAGACCCAGCTCTTTCATGATGGCTACATGGAAGTCAATGATGTCTATCCATTGGTTGAGCGCCGCATCTTCCTTTCCGGCATCGCAGAACTCCACTACACGCTCGAGGGCATTGGTCGTCTTTCCCATCGCAGACACGACCACCATCAGTCCGTCCTGCACGTCTGCCTGACGCACAATAGACTCTAAGTTCCGAACGCCTGCTGCGTCCTTCACCGATGCTCCACCGAACTTATAGACTTTCATGAGGGGTTACGGGTTACAGGTTAGCCATCTTAATGGCCGTCACAGCTCCTTCGACACCTTTGTTACCGAGTTTGCCGCCACAACGGTCCAGCGCTTGCTGGCGGTTGAGAACGGTCAGCACAGAGAAGATAACAGGCACCTTGCCTTGCGTATTGAGCATCGCTACGCCCTGCGTCACACTCTGACACACGTAGTCAAAATGCGGCGTGTCGCCTTGGATCACACAACCAATGACGATGATCGCGTCGATACGCTCTTCTCTCATCAAGCGTGCAGCACCATACGTCAGCTCCACCGCTCCCGGCACATGCATTACGTCGATGTTCTCATGCGCTACGCCGTGTTTGACCAAGGTATCTATCGCGCCCTGCGCCAAGGCGTAAGTGATCTCACTGTTCCACTCGGCAACTATAATTGCATAGCGCTGACGTCCAAGAACATCAGCGCTAGGCAGTTGACTTGCGTCGTATTTGGATAGATCCGTAGTCATTACTCTGCAATTGCGATATACTTATCGATATCCTGAGCCTCTGACGAAGAAGGATAGTTCTCCTTGATGGCCTTGAAGGCTTTCAGCGCCTGACCTTTCTTGCCCTCCTTGAGGTACACGATACCGGCTTTCTTGAGACTCATCGGCGCGATGATGTCATTGCCCGACTTAGCAGCAGACTCGAAGGCCTTGGTAGCCTTGCCGTACTCACCGAGCTCTACATACGCGTCACCCAGCAACTGATGAGCAGCGGGGTCGATATTCAGGTCGTCTGCATCGAATTTCTTAAGGAACTTAGCAGCCTGCTCGTAGTCGCCTTTCTCGAAATAGCAGATACCTGCGTAGAGGGCAGCGAGCTTACCTTCCTGATAGAATCCGTACTCGTCAGCGATAGCCTCAAAACCGATGCACTCCGCATCGTCACCGGCCAGCGCCTTGTCGTAGTCGCCGTTCATGAAATAAACGACAGCCTTGGCGTTCTCGTTGCTGGCTTCCTGTGCGTGCGGCTTGATGACATAGGTGTTGATGGCGATGATCGCGCATACCACTACAGCAATACCGCATACGATCCAACTGATCAGGTTCGCATTGTCTTCGATCCATTTACCGGCGCCGGTCAGCGCCTCATTCACTTCTTGCAATTGTTCGTCTTGTTTAACGAACTGTTCATTCTTTTTTGCCATTCGCTGCTGGCTATTACTCGCGTGATTCGCTGCTCTGCAGCTCAATGACGCTACGTAATGCCCTCGCTCTTCGGTCGGACTCACGAAGTCCTCCCGAGGTTTGAGAGCCCCTCTAAACCAGCCCAGAGGAATAAATGTTTATACTAATTTTTATTATTTTCAATAATACTTTTCATCAAAAAGCGTGCAAAGTTACTGCTTTTTTCTGACATATGCAAATTATTTCAAAAAAAAAGAGCCGAAAGGCTCCTTTTTATTCATCTTCCTCTTCTATCTGGGGAAGGTAGAACTGCTCTATCTCGGCAGCATAATCCGTCAGGTGTCCGTGTTTATAGGCCTCGACTACGCGCACCATGTACTCATTGCTACCGTAGCGAAGGGCCTTGAGCTCACATATATACCGGAACTCCTCGCTGTAGTTACCCGGAGCTATACCGTCCCGGATCATATCGGCCATTATTCCGAAGCACGAGCTATCGCGAATGATCGCTCCGCGTGCCGCCCACTTGAAGGCTTCGTCATAGTCCTGCTCGAAGCCGAACATACCGTCTCGGTAGTAGATAGCCAGGAGATAGTCCGCCGTAGACTCACCCATCTGGGCCGCCAACTCCAACTCTTCCAGTATCGCATTGGAGTATTTCTCTTGATCTTCTTCGTCCGCCTCGTCAAAGAACTCCTGCGGCATAGCCAGCGTGATCTCCATATTGGCCGTAGGAGCGTATATCTCGCGCCCACGCTCCATGATGGCGCCGAACACATCAATGTCCTCCACCGCTCCGTTCTCGTCGCACGCCCGGAGAAGGGCTAAGTTATAGCAGGCTTTCGGATCACCTGCATCGAGCGCTTTGTCATACCACTCGGCCGCTTCGTTCAGGTCACCCAACTCTTCACATGCCTGCGCGATAAGGCACAGATAATGAGGATCGTAATGTTCGTCTGTCTGATCACTCTGATGCACGAAATTCACTAAGGTATCATGAATAGATTGAGGGTTAGCATCATAGCCGCTGTTGCCGTAGATACGGTCCAGTGCCACCTGCATGGTCGCACGGTGACTGCCCTCGTTCAGCGCTGCCTGACACATCTCCACATAGCGTTTGGTATTGATTAAACCATACTCACCGTCACGCCAACTCATGGCCTCAAAGACCGTCGCGTCCGAAATACCGAACTTCATCGCCGCGTCGTAATAGTCGGTAGCTATCTGCAGCGAGTCCGAATCGGGCATCACCGCATCATGGTAGCGCGCAAAGGCATATCCTAACCAAGGATCGCCGCTCTTGGCACCGGCCTCGATGATACGCAGGCAGTCCTCGTCGTCGCACAACAAGAACATGTTCCAGCTTGTTCGTACCAACTCCATGAATAACT
>CACYGT010000028.1 GCA_902774075.1 uncultured Bacteroidales bacterium | reverse complement strand
CTCGAAATGCGGTATACGCATTACGTCGTATCGGGGGTTCGAATCCCTCACTCTCCGCAGGGTAAATGAAAAGGATGTCCACAAGGGGCATCCTATTTCTTTGGCACAGTATTTGTTACGAACAAAACGTGCATGTAAGAGCTGTCATATGCCTGGTCTCCCTTTGTTCTGTGCTACCGATATGGGCACGGAAGCATAAACCGGTTGTACCTGACTCATTGCAACGTTTGGAAATAGACGTTCAAGGTGTTGCTCTCACCATGCAACGCGTCGAAGGAGGCTCGTTCATGATGGGCGCGACACTCGACCAGACAGATCGGGATATCTATACCAACAAACCGGTGCATCTCGTCTTTCTTTCTCCCTATTATATAGCTACTACCGAAGTGACCGTGCAATTATGGCGTGCGGTGATGCCTGAACGGGAAATTATCAATCCTAAAGGCTATCCGACCGTACCTGTCTCGTACGTGTCATGGATTGATTGCCAGGAGTTTGTGCGTCGTTTGGACAGTATTACAGGCTTGCCTTTTAGGCTGCCAACCGAGGCCGAATGGGAATATGCGGCGCGAGGCGGAGCGAAGAGCAAGGCCTATCGCTTTGCAGGCGGAAATGAGGCAGATAGTGTAGGTTGGACGTATTCTTGTTCGGGAGAATGGAAACATCCCGTGGGGTGCAAGCGGCCAAACGAATTGGGGCTGTATGACATGACCGGTAATGTGTCTGAATGGTGTCAGGATATCTATGGTCCTTACACACTCAGTACGCAGCCAAATCCCTGTGGAGCAGATACCGGCAGTTACCGCATTGTACGCGGCGGTAGTTACGATGAATGCATCGCCAATAGCCATCTCTCCGTGCGTCGTTGGCACTTTCCGGAGACAGCTACCGAATATATCGGTTTTCGTGTGGCGCTGACACTTCCTAACGATCCTATGATGCAGGTACAACAAGAAGAACCGCCCTTGACCCGCTCTATTCGCATCAAAGGTAAGAAACTGAAATTCAACTATGTGCCGGCTGAGCAACCGTACTATATCTCTGAGGAAGTGGAGTGCGGGCTGTGGAAGAAGATGATGCTAAAGGACGCTCCGAATAAGGACAAGAGTGTGGCGCTCGGGATGAGCAAGTCCGATCGTGTGCGTTTTGCGGAATATTGTAGTCGAGTAGCCAATGAGGCTTTGTTAGTCGCGTCTGCTGAGCAAATCGTATTGGCGGAGCAACAACATATCATTGAGAAATTTGAACCCAACGTGAGCCATAAGAAAGAATCGACGCGTTCTATTCAACGCAAACGCAAGAACGCCGAAAAGTTCTCTGCGTGGACTGAACTGATAGGCGTACACCTGCCTAAACCCGATGACCCTATACTCTTGCAATTCAAAAAAGCCGACGATGAGTCTCGCCCGCTGAGGCTAGTCATGTCTGTAAGACCTTAATTTGTTGTAAAGACTTTTTGGGCTAACAGATAGAAAAAAATGCAAAAAATGGCATATACTCTTGTATATGTCATATTTTTTTTGTACTTTTGCAGCGCGAAATGATATGTGTCATATTATGAAGAAAATCTGGTATCTTGTTGCAGTGATTTTTGCGGTAACATTCATCGCTTGTGAAAATGGTCCGCAGAACGCGAATGGCGGTAATAACGGCGGCGGCAGTGGTAATTCGTCAGGTGGTGACGGAGATGACGACACGTATGTCGCCCATGAACTGACGCCGGAGGGCGACAAGACGCTTCTATGGCCGGCACTGGACACGACGAACAACATGTACGGCTACATCAACGAGAAAGGAGAGATAGCAATCCCCGGTCGGTATGACACGGCTTTCAGTTTTTCCTGCGGGTTAGCATACACTTCGAACAACTACGTAGGGAGTTTCATCAACCCAAAGGGAGAAGTTGTGGCGAGTGGTATGAATAGTGTTATGTCCCCGTATTTCACCTACAACCGATTGAAATTCGTGAGCAATGTCTCTACCGGTATGTTGGATAACAATTTCCAAGTGGTGATTCCTGCGGAATACGAAGGGTTAGGAGAACCGACCGCAGACGGATTAATCATGTTCCGCAAACATATCGACTTTAACCCGGTGCGATGCGGCTATAAGGATCTGGACGGTAATGATGTGATCCCGATAAGGTATGTGGGCGGGGCTGATTTCTTCGAAGGAATAGCCTCTGTAACTCTTCAAGACAGCACTACCGGAGGGTATCTCTATGCGGTGATCGATAAGAAAGGCAATTATGTCATTGAGCCGTGCGAGAAGATGCTGGCTCCGTTAGGCGAGGGTATATTTGTGCATTGGATACCAGAGCAGCCGTGTTTTGATTTGGTGACCAAAGACGGTAAAGTGTTAGTGGATGGCCTTACGGGTGGCAGTTGTTTCAAAGGCGGTCTTGCCATGGTTAGGAAAAGTGACGAACAGTGGTATTTCATCAACAAAGAAGGCCATACAGTTCTTGGCCCGTACGAGGTGGCACACGATTTCTTCAACGGTTTAGCGTGGACCAAAGCATCGCCTTCGGCGCATTGGAAAGCGATAGACAGAAGCGGTAAGGTCGCAGTGGAACTCAATGACAATGTTGAGCCGGAAACAGATTTCCATAATGGCCTGTCGCTGGTGAAGTATGTGCAACCCACGTTCTCCCAACACTGGTATTTGGACAAAGAAGGTAAAGTTATTTACAGATGGATGTTAGGCTCAGACAAATAATTCTCATCGGAGCGATTCTGATGAGCCTCTTCCTAACGGCAGGGGAACATGACCTGCTGTGGGACTATACGGACGCTGCGCCGGTGACTAATCCCGACAGGGGTTTGTACTTTGGCGGTATCGTCAATGATCCTCCCGGCGTGAAAAATGGCCTGAGAGGTATCAAACTCAACAGTGCCGGTTGGTGTTGTTTTACCAAAGCACCTGTTGCCGGTGTCTTAAAACTCACCTTCGGTCCCCGCAGCGGTATCAACCGGGCTTCTCTGCAAGTCCACACTTGGAGCGGAGACAAGCCCCAAGAAGAGACGCGTATCGGAGTGACCTGCGAGATACGTCGTTTGGGCACGCAGTGTATCCCGCTGACGGCGGAGCAGAATAACATCTTCATCTCCCGTCTGCTGAACATGGAAGCCGTGCTGCAACGTATTGAGTTTGTAGCAGGGGAGGAGTATGTCCCTGTGCCTTGCGACGAAACGAAAGGCGAAGAGCTGGGAATCATCCGCGAGGTGAACATAGACTCCCTCTCGGAGAATGCGCGTTTTTTCTTACGCGCGCTGGCGGACGCGAATGCGACCGGACACAAGACCATCTATCTGAAGAACGGTGTCTATGACCTCGGCGAACTCACCTTAACGGCGATCGAGGCAGACGGCATCGCTATCATCGGCGAGTCGATGGAAGGGACTATCATCCGAAATGCACCGGACTATATGCTGGAGTCCATCTCCAAGACAGCTACGCTTCGCATCGCCAATGACGTCGAGGGAACATACCTGCAAGACTTGACCATAGAGAACGCCTTGGACTACTATAAAAACAATAACGGCCGCGCGGTATGTCTATGGGACCAAGGCACCAAGACGATCTGTAAGAACGTACGTCTTTTGTCGCATCAGGACACCTATTACAGCGACAACCCCGGCGCGCTGAAGTATTTCGAGAACTGCGAGATACACGGCACCGTCGATTATATATGCGGAGACGGCAATGTCTATTTCAACCACTGCCTCCTTTATTGCGAGCGGCGAAATAGCGGAGCAGACCCCATCACCGCCAACAAAGCTTCCGGCGATGCGGACAGAGGCTACGTCTTCGAGAGTTGCACCATCCAGAGCGAGTGCCCGGTAGTTAGTCTCGGCCGCAGTTGGCGCAACACCCCTAAGTGCGTCTTCCTGCGCACGACCCTCGACTTCAGCGCAGGCGAGTTCACACTCCATGACAAAGGCGTGCAACGCTGGACTCTGCAAGCTATGACGGTCCTTCCCGAGTGCTTTGGCGAATACAGGACGATGGACGTCAAGGGGAGAGTGATCTCGCCCACATCAAACGAGGTGACCTTCACCTACCGCGGGCAGGAGAAGATGATGAACACCATTCTCACCGCCAAGCAAGCCCAACTCTATACCATGGAGTACGTGCTTGGTGCATGGGCAGAAGAAGCAAAAAACAAAATACGAACATTTATACACTAACTTATGGATTGGTTTCTTAATTTATTCTTTGGCACAGGTATAGCGCACTCTATTGTGGTGCTGGCCTTTGCTATAGCTATTGGTATCACCTTAGGGGCCAAGTTGAAGTTCAAGGGCATCACCTTAGGCATCACATGGATCTTGTTCTGCGCGATCACATGCAGTCATTTTGGCATGACTCTCGATCCGCTGGTGGAGTCATTTGCCAAGGACTTCGGCCTCATCCTTTTCGTCTATTCGATAGGTCTTCAGGTTGGCCCGGGTTTCTTCTCGAGTTTCGGCAAGGGTGGTCTTACGTTGAACATGCTGGCCGCAAGCATCGTGCTTCTTGGCTGCGTCACGGCGCTCGTGATCCACTATGTGTTTAAGGTGGATATCGCCGTCATGACAGGTGTGCTCTTCGGTGCAGTTACCAATACACCGGGTCTCGGTGCTGCCCAGCAGACCTTCCAGGACTTGACAGGTGTCGCTAATCCCGATATCGCCTCCGGCTATGCCATGGCGTATCCCTTAGGTGTGGTAGGTATCATCTTCTCGTTGCTGCTCATGCGCTGGATCTTCCGCATTAAGTTGGATAAGGAAGAAGAGCAAGTGAAGGCAGAGAAGGGTGAAGTACCTAAGGTAGAGCATTTCGATGTCGAGTTGATGAACCCTCAGGTGGACGGAATTCGCGTGCGTGACTTGTTCCTGCTGACCCATGTGACGATTGTTGTCAGCCGTATCTTGGATAGAGAAGGCAATGAGTTTATGCCGGACGCAAACACCGTATTACATGTAGGCGATAAGGCACGGTTTGTGACAGACTCCAAGAACGAGCGCACTGTGCTCTTGTTGGGACAGAAGACCGATATCGCTTGGGAAGAGAAAGAGAAGAATATCCATCTTGTCAGTCGGCATATCGTCGTTACCAAACCCAAATACAACGGTAAGCGAATCATGGATATGAAGATCCGCGATGCGTTTAACATCACCATCACCCGTGTGCGTCGTGCTGGTATCGAACTGCTGGCTACCCCCGAACTGCGTCTGCAGATGGGTGACCGTCTAACAGTCGTCGGCGAAGCGGAGGCCGTCGAGCGTATCGCGCAGAAATTCGGTAACAGTTCCAAGAAGTTGGATGCACCGAACTTAGCATCCCTCTTCTTTGGCATCGTGTTAGGTGTCGTGTTAGGCTCGCTGCCTATTATGTTACCTGGCCTGAGTCAACCCTTCAAACTTGGCCTCGCAGGCGGTTCACTCATCATCGCCATCCTCTTTGGCGCGTTCGGCTCCAAGTGGCATATCGTCACCTACACTACCACGTCGGCTAACTTGATGATCCGCGAGATCGGTATCGCGCTCTTCTTGGCGGCGGTGGGCTTCGGTGCCGGTAAGACTTTTATCCCGACGCTTCTGGGCGGCGGATATGTATGGATAGGTTATGGTGTGCTGATCACACTCCTGCCGCTGATCATCATAGGTATCATCGCGCGTAAGGGCCTCAAACTGGACTATTTCACACTCATGGGCCTGATAGCCGGCTCCACAACGGATCCTCCTGCATTAGCCTATGCGACCTCACAGAGTTCGCAGAACGACCGTGCAGCGGTGGCTTATTCGACCGTCTATCCTTTGACCATGTTCCTCAGAGTTCTCACCGGACAATTGATGATATTATTGTTCTTGTGACAAAAACGAACAAAGACATATTACGTTTGGCCATTCCCAGTATTCTGGCGAATATCACGATACCACTTGTGGGCATCGTAGATACGGCCATTGTGGGGCATCTGAGTGATGCTTCCGCCATCGGCGGTATCGCTATCGGCACCATGCTCTTTGATCTGCTCTATTGGAACTTCGGTTTCTTGCGTATTGGCACGAGTGGTCTCACCGCGCAGGCTTATGGTGCTGGACGGCAGGACGAATGCCGAAAAATCCTCACACAGAGCCTTACAATAGCGCTGGCAGCTACGCTCCTCATCTGGGCAATCCAGTGGCTCTTTGTTACAGCTGTGCTGGCTGTCGTGCCTTGTTCGGCTGAGGCTGCTTCGGTGGCACGCGAGTATTTCTTTGTCCGCATATGGGCAGCACCCGCTACCTTAACCCTCTTTACCTTCAAAGGCTGGTTTATCGGCAATCAGGACACTAAGAGCCCGATGGCCGTAGATATCCTCGTCAACGTCGTCAATATGATCGCGAGTTATGGCCTGGCCGTCAACGCCGGATACGGAGTGGTCGGTGTGGCATATGGCACACTCATCGCGCAGTACAGCGGACTCTTCCTCGCCTTAGGTATCCTGTTCTTCCGCTATCCCGCTATTCCGGTATTCCGATATCATGAATGGAAAGCCGCTATGCGCTGGAATGAGATCCGGCGAATGATGAGCCTGAACGGCAACCTCTTTATTCGTTCACTCTGTTTCATGGTCGTTTATGTGGGCTTTACTTCGATCGCCAGCAAGTATGGCGACACCGAGTTGGCGGTGAGCAGTATCTTGATGAAGCTCTTTATGTTCTTCTCCTTCTTCGTTGACGGTTTTGCCTATGCCGGCGAAGCCTTGGTCGGCAAGGCGATCGGCGAGCAGAAACGGGTAGGCGGCGTGGTGAGATTGCTCTTCAACTGGAGTATAGGCGTCGGCCTGCTCTTCACCGTCTTGTACGCGGTCTTTGGCAGCGCGATGATAGGCACTATGACCACCGATACTCAGGTGCTCTCTGTCGCTCCCCGCTATATAGGCTGGCTCATTGCCATGCCGATCATCAGCACACTGGCTTTCATGTGGGACGGTGTCTATGTAGGGGCAACAGAAGGCGTGCATATCCGCAACTCCATGATTTGGGCGGCGGGTGCTTTTGTGCTCAGTTATGTGGCATTTCGTGGTCTGTGGGGCATACAGGCCCTGTACATCGCGTACTTTGCCCACCTCATAGCTCGAGTTGTATATTTAACTGTAATATGGAAAAGATTAGTTATATAATGATCATTGCACTGGCCTTGATGGCGTGCAGTAAAGTGGAGAAAGCGCATCAGGATTGTGCGGCGCTCCCTGTGAAGACAATGGTGATAGCACCTCAGAGTCATGAGGCTACCTCGCGGTATGTCGGTACTGTCGTGCCGGCGCATGAGATACCACTCAGCCTGCAGAGTACGGGCCGTGTGGTCGCTATCTATGTGAAGAATGGAGACCGGGTGCACAAAGGACAACAGATCTTGTCTATTGATAACACTCAGGCGCTTCATGCCTTGCAAGGCGCTGAGGCTACCCTCAAGCATGCGCAGGACGGTTACGATCGCGTCAGCAAAGTGCATGAGCAGGGCGTCGTGTCGGACCAGAAGATGGTCGAAGTGGAGAGCCAACTGGCGCAGGCGCAGTCGATCTATTCGGCTGCCAAGAAACGGCTGGAAGAGTGTACGGTCGTAGCACCGGCGGACGGTGTGATCAGTGGTCTCAATCTCGAGATAGGCCAGACAGTCCTGCCCGATGCACGGGTCTGCTCGCTCTTGGACATAGCGGGCTTCAGCATACGTTTTGTCGTGCCGGAGAATGAGATAGGTGCTATCCGTATCGGGGATCGCGGCGAGATGGAGTGTGCGGCTGTTAATGCCACCTTCCAGATGGTTGTCACCGAGAAGAGTCTGAAGGCGAACCCGCTCGCGCATACCTATGAGGTGACCGCCCGTATCAAAGGGGACACCAAGAACCTCATGAGCGAGATGGTCGGCGTAGCGATCCTGCCTGTGGCCGCTACGGCGCAGCAGACAAGCATCGTCATACCGGCCCGCTGTATTCTCCTCAAACCCCAAGGACCAACCGTATGGGTAGTAGAGCAGGGGAGTGCCGTGCGCAGAGACATCGTCGTTGGTGGCTATCAGGCGGACGGGGTGCGCGTCGAGAGCGGCCTCATGTCCGGCGACACCCTCATCATAGACGGATATCAGAAACTTTACAACAATTGTAAAGTAACGTATGAAGACAAGTAAGCACATAGAAGGAGCCATGCGGCGTCATGGATTAGTGATCGCACTATTCCTGGTCTTGACGGCCTTTGGTATATGGTCCTTGCCGCAACTCAACAAGGACGAGTTTCCCCAGTTCACCATTCGTCAGGGTGTCGTCGTCGCTGTCTATCCCGGTGCTACGGCCTCAGAGGTGGAAGAGCAGGTCACCATCCCCCTGGAGGACTATATCAACTCCTTTGAGGGCGTCGATAAGGCCCTCACCTATAGCATCAGTGAAGACGGGATAGCCTATGTCTTTGTCATTCTGCGAATGACCGTCAGCGATAACGAGGTGGTGTGGAACAAGATACGGGCCGGCTTGCCGCTCTTGCAGAAGACCCAACTCCCCACAGGCGTCCTGCAGACGCTCGTCATCGATGATTTCGGGAACACTTCCTCCTTGCTCATCGCCGTAGAGAGCGACCAGCGAAGCCCCAGAGAACTGGAGCAGTACGCCAAGCAGATATGCTCGCGCCTGCGTACCATCCCCGAGATGGGCAAGCTGCGTATCATGGGCCAGCAGACGGAAGAGATTGCCGTCACCATAGACCCCGAGCGGCTCTCGATGTACGGCATCAGCCCCTCTGTTTTGGAAGCGCAGATAGCCCTGCAAGGCCTGCGAACCATTGGCGGCGAGAGTGACGGAAACGGCGTCCTGCAGGTCGTCATCCCTTATGACTCGGAGTACCAACTCCAGGAGCAGATCATATGGTCCGACCCCGCTACAGGCGCTACCATCCGGCTCAAAGATATCGCTTCTATCGAGCGGCGTTACCAGGCGCCCAAGCAGTTCGTCGAGTTCAACGACGGCGCTTGTCTCATCCTCAACATGGAGATGGTGCCGGGACATAACATCGTCGCTTTTGGTCAGGAAGTGGACAAGCAACTCGCGCAGGCGGCCGAACTCTTACCGCCCGACATCCGCTTCCATCGTATCACCGACCAACCCAAAGTGGTCAACGACTCTGTCCTCTCTTTCTTGCGCGACATCGTCATCTCCATCCTCGTTGTGATAGCTGTCATGCTGGTGCTCTTCCCGCTCCGTACGGCCCTTGTCGCTGCTACCGGACTGCCTGTCTGCACTGCCATCTGTATCGGCCTGATGTATGTCACCGGCATTGAGTTGAACACCGTCACACTGGCGGCCCTCATCTTCGTGCTCGGACTGATCGTCGATGACTCGGTTATCGTCATCGATGGCTATACCAACCTCATCGAGCGACGTCACTCTCGCTGGTACTCGGCGGTCGTCAGCACCAGCATGCTCTTTGTTCCTATGTCTCTGGCTACCTGCGCGATAAGCGGTATGTTCTTCCCTATGACCCGTATCATCACCGGTCCGCTGGGTGAGTTCGTACAGCTCTTCCCCTGGGCGGTTCTCTTTGCGCTCACAGCCAGTATCTTCTATGCCGCATGGGTGACACCCTACCTCTCGTATCGCTTTATCAAACATCGCAGCGAGAGCGAGATGAACGCCTTTGAGCGGGGACAGAACAAGTTCTTCGGCTGGCTCCAAGACAACTACCGCAAAGCCTTGCAACTTTGTTTTGATAAACCCCTCATCGTCTGGCTCTTGCTGGCCGGATCATTGGGAACAGGCCTCTTCTTACTCACGCGGCTCAATCTCCAGCTGCTCCCCAAAGCGGAGCGGGAGTTCTTCGCTGTCGAGATCCATCTGCGCGAAGGCGCGAGCCTCGAAGAGAGTGCGGCCGTAGCCGATTCGCTCGCGCGTTACCTGCGCGAAGACAAACGAGTGACCAGCGTCACCGCTTTTGTAGGGCAGTCCTCGCCCCGTTTCCATGCTACCTACACCCCGCAGATGCCGGCAACCAACTACGCCCAACTGATAGTCAACACTCGCTCCAGCAAAGCCACCTCGCAGATATTGAAAGAGTACAGCGCACGGTATGAGAACTATTTCCCCAACGCCTATGCGCGCTTCAAACAACTCGACTATCAGTCCTGCAAGAACCCGCTCGAGGTACGCATCAAAGGCGAGAACTGGGAGCAGATGGCGCTCTATGCTGACAGCATTATGCATTATATGGTCGACCAACCGGAGCTGCAGTGGGTGCACTGTGACTTTGACAACGTCGAAGCCGGGACACGTATTGTCCTCAAGGGCGATGAAGCCACTCGTCTCGGCCTGACAGAAACGATGCTCTCGCTCTATCTGCGTCAGGCTACCCAAGGCGCGACCATCACCACCCTCTACGAAGGCAGTTATGCCGTGCCGGTGGTCCTTTATACGGCTGGTGCCAAGAATATGAGCACGGAGCAGTTAAGTGCCCTCCAAGTGCCGACAGCCCTGCCCGGCGTATGGGTACCACTGCGTCAAGTGGCTAATCTTGAACCGTCTTGGCATCGTACGACCCTGGAGAGACGAAACGCCGTACGCACCATCACGGTAGGAGCAGACCTGCGTGGTGCTACCAGCCAAGTGGATGCCGAGCGAAAGGTCAAGAAATGGATCAATACGCATATCACCGACCTGCCCGAAGATGTCTCGATAGCCTATGGCGGACTCACAGAAGTCAACAACCTGATTGTGCCGCAGATACTCTGGTCGGTTGTCGCTGCCTTGGCTGTGATGCTCGTCCTCCTGCTTTACCATTTCGGTAAGATAGGTCTTGCCCTCTTGGCCCTCTCCAGCGCGTCCCTCTGCGTCTTCGGCGCGATGCTCGGACTCTGGATCTTCCAACTCGACATATCCATCACGGCCGTCTTGGGCGTCGTCAGTCTTATTGGTATCATCGTGCGAAATGCCATCATGATGTACGAGTATGCGGAGGACTGCCGCAAATACCAGCAGCTCTCCTACCGAGATGCCGCTTTCAAAGCCGGTATACGACGTATGCGTCCGGTCTTCCTCACCAGCGCCACAACGGCCTTAGGTGTCCTGCCGATGATCATTGCCCACACCAGCCTCTGGATGCCGATGGGTGTCGTCATCTGCTTTGGTACGATCTTTACCCTGCCGCTGACAGTAACCATCCTGCCGGTAGTTTATTGGAAAGTATATGCGCGTCGCGATATTTGATAGGATGGAAGAGTGCACCGAGGCCGAAGTGCAACGTATGCTTCCTTTGGTGAGTGACCAACGGCGCGAACAGGCGCTGCGGTATAAGCATACCCTCGGTAGGTACAGCTGTTTGAAGAGTTGGTTGATGCTGAGTGAACTGCTTAAAACCTCGGTAAAAGGTGCTAAAAACCCTAATGAAACTCTGAGAGGTTTTTGTTACAACGGGCACGGTAAACCGTTTTTGGAAGATGGCCCGTATTTCTCAATCAGTCATTGTAAGGAGGGCATCGCGGTAGCCATTGACGAGGAGCCGATAGGAATCGATATCGAGGGAATACGAAAAGCCGATAAGGACTTAGTCGAGCGAGTGATGAATGAGGAGGAGAGAGTAGGGATGGACGATCGGAAGTTCACTCGCCTCTGGACGCAGAAAGAAGCCGTCGTCAAAGCCCAAGGAGTAGGGATAGTGAGTTTTGAGCAACTACAACACATCCTCCGGAACTCCGGAAATCTGAAACTCCAAACCATTGAAAAAGAGAATTATATATACAGCATAGCATATGGAAAACTACATTGTTTCAGCGCGTAAGTACAGGCCGCAGACCTTTGAGACTGTCGTGGGCCAACAAGCGCTAACACAGACCCTGCAGAATGCCATTCGTCAGAATCATCTGGCGCATGCGTACCTCTTCTGTGGGCCGCGAGGAGTGGGTAAGACTACCTGCGCGCGTATCTTTGCCAAGACCATCAACAACAACGAACCCGGCTCCGAATGGAACATCCATGAACTCGATGCGGCGTCCAACAACTCCGTCGAGGACATCCGTTCGCTCATCGACCAGGTGCGTATCCCGCCGCAGGCCGGTAAGTACTCCGTCTATATCATCGACGAGGTACATATGCTCTCCGCCGGCGCGTTCAATGCGCTCCTCAAGACGCTCGAAGAACCGCCTTCATACGCCATCTTCATCCTCGCCACCACCGAGAAGCATAAGGTCCTGCCAACCATCCTCAGCCGCTGTCAGGTCTATGACTTTAACCGTATCACTGTGCCCGATATCATCGCGCACCTGCAGAAAGTGGCAGCGAACGAAGGCATCACGGTTAGCGAAGAAGCACTCAATGTCGTAGCGCAGAAAGCAGACGGCGGACTCCGCGACGCGCTCTCGATCTTCGACCAACTCGTAGCTTTCTGTGGGGCCACCATCACCTACGAGCGCACCATCGAAGTGCTCAATGTGCTCAATGCCGACTATTATTTCCAATTGGTAGAAGCGGCCTTACGGCATGATGTCACCACCGCCCTGCTGCTCTTCAATGACGTGCTCAACCACGGTTTCGATGCAGCCCATTTTGTTACTGGCTTCGCACAGCACCTACGCGATGTGCTCGTCAGCAAAGACCCGCAGACGCTCCCGTTATTGGAGACCGGCGAAGCTATCCGTGCGCGGTATGGCGAGCAAGCTAAGCTCTGTGCACCTACATGGCTCTTCCAAGCGCTCGATATCCTCAACACCTGCGATATCAACTACCGTACGGCCCGCAACAAACGTCTGACCGTCGAACTCGCGCTCGTAAAGTTATGTCAGTTAGGTGTCCCACAAAACATCCCCCAGAGTTCTCCGCAGCCCGCTCCTCAGCCTAGGGCTCAGAGTACTCCGAATACTCCGAATACTCCGAGTACTTCGAGTACTTCGAAACCGGCTGCTCCTTCCATCCCCAAGATCCCGAGTATTGGTTTAGGGATAGGCAAAAAGAAAGAGGAACCCGAAACCGGTACCCCCTCCCCGGTAACCGGTACCCCCTCCCCGGTAACCGCTCCGGAAAACCGCCCTTTTACGGCTGACCAACTCAAAGACGCGTGGGTTGGTCTTGGTCAATCCCGTAAGGAGGAGTTGCGTCTCAAAGAGCTGATTATGAACTATACCCCGAGCCTTGTGGATGCTGTTACGGCGGAGATACAAATGCCGAATCCTTGGCAGATGGACGAGATGAAAAAAGCCCTCCCGGGCCTCCTCTCCCAATTGCGCCAGAGCTTGCATAACAACGAGCTCTCCATCCGCCTCGTTCTGGCCGAATACGACGCGGAACAAATGGCGTTCACCGCCGATGAGAAATATGCAGTCATGGCAGAGCAAAACCCCGCCTTGGCACAACTCAAAGAACGATTAGACCTGCAGATAGATTAGTGGCAGACCTCTTGAAATATTTGCCGACTACCAAGAAGGAAACGGACTTGCGAGGCTGGGACGAAGTGGACATTGTCTTCTTCTCCGGCGATGCGTACATCGATCATCCTTCTTTTGCCTCCGCCGTTCTGGGTCGCACCCTCGAGGCGGCAGGCTACCGTGTGGCCGTAGTGCCCCAACCCGACTGGCACGGTGACTTCCGCGACTTCAAGAAGTTCGGCAAACCCCGTCTGTACTTTGCCGTCTCGGCAGGTGCGATGGACTCGATGGTCAACCACTACACCGCCGCTCGCCGCAAACGGTCAGATGATGCCTATACGCCAGAAGGCAAACCCGGCGCACGACCTGACTACTGCACCATCACCTATTGCCGCATCCTCAAGCAGCTATATCCCGACGTGCCCATCGTCATCGGCGGCATCGAAGCCTCCATGCGCCGTCTCACCCACTATGACTACTGGCAGGACAAGCTCATGCCCTCTATCCTCGTGGATAGCGGCGCCGACCTGCTCGTCTACGGCATGGGTGAACAAGCGATGACAGATATCGCTAAAGCGATAATGGAGAATGGAAAATGGAAAATGGAAAATTGTCATCGCATCCCGCAAACGGCGTATTTGACGAGCGATAAATCGGAGATTCCGGAGGATGCTATTATGCTGGCGAGTCACGAAGCGGCAGTCAAGGACAAGCGCAAGCATGCGGAGAACTTCCGGCTCATCGAGGTCGAGTCCAACAAGATCCACCAGACGACGCTCGTTCAGCCGGTTGGCACGCAGTTTGTGGTCGTCAACCCGTCCTATCCGCCCATCACCTCCGAGCAGCTCGACGCGATATACGACTTGCCCTACCAATATACGCCGCATCCCAAATACAAGGACAAACGGATCCCCGCCTATGAGATGATCAAGTGGTCCGTGTGCATGCATAGAGGCTGTTTTGGTGGATGCTCCTTCTGCACCATCTCAGCCCATCAGGGCAAGCAGATCGTCTCTCGCTCAAAGGCCTCCATCTTACGCCAGATAGAGCGGCTCAGCCAACTGCCCGACTGGCATGGGATCATCTCCGACCTCGGTGGTCCTTCGGCGAACATGTACGGCATCACCGGCAAGGACAAGTCCCTCTGCGAACGCTGTGCGCGGCCCAGCTGTCTCCAGCCTGCCATCTGTAAGAACCTCAATCAGGACTTCGGGCCGGTCATCGACATATTGAAGACGGTGGACAAACTGCCTTTCGTCAAGCACGCCTTCGTCGGATCGGGTATCCGCTATGACCTCATGAGCGAAGAGTACGCGCGCCAACTCATCACGCGACATGTCTCCGGACGACTCAAAGTGGCACCCGAGCACTGCTCCGATGCCGTGCTCAAAGTCATGCGCAAACCCAACTGGGCGAACTACCTCCGTTTTCGCGAACTGTTCCTGCGTATCAACCGCGAGGCAGGACTCAACCAGCAACTCATACCGTACTTCATCTCCTCCCACCCGGGCTGCACCAAGCGCGATATGGCCCTCCTCGCGGAGGAAACAAAGAAGATGCATTACCGACCGGAACAGGTCCAGGACTTCACACCCACACCTATGACGCTCTCGACCACTATGTTCTACACCGGCATCAACCCCTATACCGGCGAACCCATTTACGTGGCTCGCACACCGCAAGAAAAGAAACAACAAAACCAATATTTTTTCTGGTACAAAAATGGCAAATAAAAAGTATCGTATTAACCCTGAGACGCTGCAATTGGAGCGTATTGAACACGGATTCCGTTACTGGCTCCGCCGGTCCGGAGGTTATATCATCGGAGGTATCTGCTTAGGTATCATCTTCTTCTATACCTTCCTCTATTTCTTCCCCTCCCCGCGGGAAGCCTCCCTCATGCAGTATAACCGTAACCTCACCGCCCAACTGGACGTTATGAACCGCCAGGTGGACCTCATGCAGGTAGTGATGGCGGATATGTCCCAGCGCGACGATAACCTCTACCGCGCTATCTTGGGTGCCGAGCCGATCCCCCTCAGCGCACGTATGGGCGCTACTCAGCAGATCTCGTACTACGACTCCCTCGCCCGTATGACCAATACCCAGTTGGCGGCGGATGTCCAGCGAAAAGTGGATATATTAGAGAAGGAATTATACGTGCAAGCACGCTCGTACGAAGAGATACTTGAACTGGCCAAGAAACAGGAAGTCAAGATGGAGAACATACCGGCTATCCAACCGGTCCTCAACAAGGACCTCAAGCGTATGGCGTCCGGATACGGCTGGCGTATCGACCCCGTCTATCATATACGCCGTTTCCACGAAGGCATGGACTTCTCCGCGCCTATCGGTACGGATATCTTCGCAACAGGAAACGGTAAGGTCATCTATTCCGGCTGGCGACAAGGATACGGAGAGACTGTTGAGATAGATCATGGCTTTAACTACACTACGCGCTATGCGCACTGCTCCAAGCGTCTGGTCAAAGTAGGGCAGAAAGTAAAACGAGGCGATGTGATAGCCCGAGTGGGCAATACCGGCAAATCCACCGGCCCGCACCTCCATTACGAAGTGCATTATTTAGGCAAGACCGTCGATCCGCGTAACTATTACTTCTACGATCTCAGCCCCGAAGAGTACGACCTCATGGTTCAACTCTCCTCCAACATGGGAAATATGTTAGATTAAAACAATATCGCGGCTCATCCGAGTCGCGATATGTGTTCTAATTCTTTCTCATCGAGTATCTCTATTCGCTTGCCTTTGATCCCTACGAGCCCTTCCTGCGCGAACTGACTCAGCGTGCGGATCGCATTGCTAGTCGTCATATTACTCATGTTCGCTAAGTCCTCGCGCGAGAGGATCATCGCCAGCGTCACCCCGTCCTCCTCGTATCCGTAGTTCTTCAGGAGCAGTAACAGGCTCTCTGCCAATCGTCCGCGGATATGCTTCTGCGTCAGGTTAACCGTCTGCAACTCAGATATCGCTAAGTCCTGCGCCATCATCTTCATCACGCGGTAACACACCTGTCCGTTGTTACGAACGAGCTCCAAAAACGTCTCCCGATCCAACCGGAATACATCGCAGGCTTCAAAAGCACTCGCACTCGAGTTATAGCCCTCGTTGGCGATACATGCGCGGTAACCGAAGATATCATACGGCTTAAGCAAACGAATGATCTGTTGCCTCTGACCAATTCCTTCCTTGTAGATACGTACCTTCCCGCTCAGCACCATCCATATCCATCGCGACTCATCCCCGTCGTGGTGAATGATTTCATTCTTCGCATAATGCACTTTCTCTACATGCTGCGCCACCAACTCCCGCTCATCCTCTGTCAGCGACTCCCACACGGGATTCAACTCCCACATAGGAGCAAAAACCACTTCCTCTTTTTTCATTATTGATTATACCAATTTTCTAATTGTTCGTTGAACGAGCGCCTGTCCATCGTCTGTGCCCATTGTCGCAACTCCTCTGTGTGGTCCTCAAAGACCAGCGTCACCGTCCTCCGCCATTTCCATTGCTTGGGCTTGAGCTTCGACCACATGCTGCCTTCCAAGCCCCGCATCCGGCATAGCACCACTCGCACGCCTTCCGGCAGTTCCTTGCATACCTCATACGCCATACGCCTATTGCCGATCACTTCTTTGTCGATCGTCTTCACATGCCCGGACGGATAGAAGCATATCTGCTTACCGGCGGCGAGACTCTCGATAGCTATCCGACTCAACTGCCCCGCTGCGATCGCACTTTCCTCGCGACTCATCGCACTCTTCTGCAAATCCGGCACCTCGATGGCGTCGGCTTTCCGTAATATATGCCCGTAGAAAGGATGTCGCATGAACAGCTCGTCCGACATTGGGCAGATGGGTAGCCACCACTCCTCGCTGAACAGAAGGATAGGGTCGATATACGCTGTATGATTAGGCAGCACCAGATGCGTCGCCTCGTTCCGCAAATACTCCTCCCCCGTCACCCGCACATCGTAGTGCCAATGAAAGAAAAACTTAACTATTTTCCCTAACGTAAACCGATTCATGCTGCAAAGGTACTGCTTTTTTGCGACATATGCAAGATTTTGGGGCAAAAAAATGAGCCTCTCATATGAGAGACTCTTATGAAGGGCGAGTAATCGCGAAAAAATCGCAAAAAGAATGTCATACGCTTGCGTATGTCATTTTTTTTTCGTAATTTTGCACTCGCAAAATTGAAGACACCGGTATGACGATTATTTTTGATTTGGACGGAACGCTGCTCAACACGATCGACGATTTGGGTTATGCGTGCAACTATGCGCTGGAGCAGACGGGATATGCGACTTTTCCGATTGAGGCATATCCTGCGAAAGTGGGCAATGGCATCAATAACCTCATTCGTCGTGCCTTGCCGGAACAGGAACGGACGGAGGAGAACATATTGAAGGTGCGGGAGTTTTTCGTACCATATTATAATGAGCACAACTGCGATTATACGCGTCCGTATGAAGGTATTCCCGAGTTGCTTGCAGCACTCAAAGCGCAGGGACATAAACTGGCTGTGGCCAGCAATAAGTACCAAGCCGCCACAGAGAAGATCGTGGAGCACTTTTTCCCGGGAGTGTTTGATGTCATCCTCGGAGAACGCGAAGGTATCGAACGCAAACCAAATCCCCAAATCGTTTACGATATCCTTTCCACTTTCAACTATAAACTAGACGACTTCTCTCAACTCTCATCTCTAAACTCTCAACTAATCTATGTTGGCGATAGCCTCGTAGATCGGGATACGGCAGCAAATGCAAAAGTGCCGTTCGTTGCATGCTCGTGGGGGTTCGTAAATCGAGATACGCTGATTGCGAATGGTGTGACTCGTATCATTGACAAGCCGGAAGACTTGCTTTTGGACGTCTATATTCAACAATCGATCCTGCCGCAATATGATGCTTTTGACGGTGGACATCGACGCGACCATGCGGAGACAGTCATCCGAGAAAGCCTCAAACTGGCTCGTGCTTATGCTGCTGACGAGACCATGGCATATGTGATTGCGGCGTACCATGATTTAGGCCTCAAGTTCGATCGGGAAAAGCATCATATTCATTCGGGTGAGATCCTAATGGCAGATGAGACACTTCGGCAATGGTTCACACATGAACAACTACTGACCATGCGTGACGCGGTAGAAGATCATCGTGCAAGTGGCAAGAACCCACCGCGTACCATCTATGGTGCCATCGTTGCCGAAGCCGATCGGCAGATAGATCCGCTTACCGTCATTCATCGCACTATGGCGTATAGCCTCAAACTGCTCCCAGATGCTGATTTTGACACCCTTTAT
>CACYGT010000027.1 GCA_902774075.1 uncultured Bacteroidales bacterium | reverse complement strand
ACTGATGACGGTACCCTCAACGACTTCGTTGTCCTTGATGGCGCTCAGGGTGTCATTATACTTTTGGATTTCTTCTTCGTTTTTGCTGCCTTGCTGTTGAGCTTCATAGGCATCCCAGTCGAAGTTCTGGAGAGAAAGATTTTCTGCCATTGAGAAAATTTGGTGGGACCAAAATTTTAATGAATAATGATTAATGAATAATGAATATCTTCATCGCAAATCACTAAACACCAAATTCCGAAATCCCGTTAAAAGTTAATATTCCGTAAGCCTTTTTTTCGCCGCACGAAAAGCGTTTTCTACAAACGTTTTTCTCGAGCACAGGGTGCTCAGCGACGAAAAAAGCGTGCAAAAGTACTGCTTTTTTTTGACATGACCAAATTTTTCGGCAAAAATATTTGCATATATGCAATTTTTTATTTAATTTTGCAGCCGAAAAGTAAAATTAGTACATTTATGAAAAAGAAAGTCTCCTTCCTGGGTATGCTTTTGTTAGCAGCCTTTTTCCTCTCTTCGTGCGGTAGTGCACTGCAGTTTACCAACACAGCTGTTCGTAAGTCTTTGCCTTATGGCAATGAGCCGATGGAGTTCCTTGGCTTTAAGAACTCGTATACGACGGACTCTGAGTTCTTGAAGAAGAAAGAGTTCTTCCGTTCGTTCGGCAACAAGATCGAGGGTTATAACATTGCTGTTGACCGTTCGGACTTCTATACGGGCGTTTATTCGTTCGCGGAGATGGAGCGTTATCACGCTACGAAGCGTTATATTTCGTTCATCGAGGTGCTCAAACACCAGGATACGTACGATGACAGCGTAGGCGATAACAAAGCGATGTTGTTCGCAGGTTCTTTCCTTGCCGGCTTTACGCTCTTTACGCTTGTTCCGGTGTATGTACCGCTGATGGTATGCTCGGAGGGTAACAAGTGTATGCTGAAGTTGCACGGTGAGTACAAGCTCTATGTGTATGACACGGAGAAGAAAGAGATCGTGTATGCGAACCCGTTCAGTATCGACGACGAGGTGCTGTGCAAAGGTCAGTACTCTCATAAGAAGACCGACCGCGAGGCTGTTCGTGAGTACACGGAGACTGTATTCTTCAATGCGCTGTTGGACGAGTACCAGCGTGCGTACAACTATTTGGAGTACAATAATCTCTGATGCGTCTACGATGGCTGCTCATAGTGTTTGGGTTGAGCGTTTGGCTTAGCCCTTTACGGGCGCAGTCATCTGTGCTGTCCGTAGGTGTGCGCGGAGGTGGTCAGTTATGGCTTCCCGCGAGCACGGACGGCGCGACGGAGGTGAAGTGTGGTGCAGGAGGGAACGCTGTTCTCGACCTGCGCTATTCGTTCTATGGCTGTATGGCGAACGACTTGGTAGGCCTGGGATTCACGCTGGGTGCAGGTGTCGGTTACGGCGGAACGAAGATCAACGGCAAGCAGGACCGGACGTTCACGAACACGGATTATCTGGGTAATCAGCTCGACTATACGACTTCGGCTTCTTTCTGCCGCGCGGATAAGTTCGCGACGGGCGAGGTGTCGCTGATGGCGGCATTGGCGATAGGCGGTTTCACGTTCAATATCGGTCCGCGTTTGATGTTGCCATTTCGTGTGACGACGACACAGACGGTGACGGACGCGACGATAGATGCGTATATCAGACGGCTCGATGTGACGGTGACTAACGAGGCTGTTACGGGTAAGCTGAACACGCCTTACGCGGTGGATGCGGAGGCTTCGTCTCTGGCGCCGTACTACGTGCTGCTGGGCATGGAAGCCGGTTGGGAGTTCATGCTCTCGCGTGATGCGAAAGGATGGTTGGGTCTACAGTTGTATGCGAATGTAGGGCTGTGGAGCAACGAGACGAGCGGCAATCAGACGCCGTCTACGCTTATTAGTGTAGCGCCTATCACAGGTCCGGATAAAGACGCGACGGTGATTGTCGGTAACCCGGATGGATTAATTGGGAACAAGCGCTATCTGGATTGCGGCCTGCGCATCTACTATGCATTACCGGTTGGTTCGCAGCGTCATGCACGTCGCATCAACACCCGCGATACCAGGTATCACCGCAACCGATATAGATACTATTGATGAGAAAATGGCTGTACATAGGATTGTTGTTCGGACTGCTCTGCAGTTCGGCCTCGCTGTGTATGGCGGCTGATCCTACTACCGGTTACATTCCGGAAGGCTGGAAGGAGTGCAAGGCGATCGTAGAGGAAGGGTGCAGCGAGATTGCCGGCGGGGATTGCAGCGACGCGGGCGACGAGAGCATTATATGGTCCTACGACGAATGCGGAACGCTATGGATTCGCGGCGTAGGAAAGATGAAACAATACGAAACGCCCCTAGCAAGACCATGGGCGCAATATTCCAATTATATCGATTCGATAGCCATCGAAGAAGGGATAACGAGTCTGGGGACGAATGCCTTCCATGGCTTATTCAAAGTACACGCCGTTCATATCCCTAAGAGCGTAACGCATATTGGCAGACAAACCTTCGGGATGTGCTATCTCGATGATATATATGTACATGGAGAAGAAGAGGTTCTGAATTTTGCGGAAGGAATGCCAACCGAGGGTTTTGAGTCCGTTGTGCCAACGCTCCATGTGCCCTGTCCTATGGAGGAGAATTATCGTACAGCAGAGGGATGGAAAGACTATAAGATTGTGACGGACTATGACGAAACATATACCGTGACGGCGAAGGTCAACGATGACACGATGGGAGAGGTGGAGATAACGGATGAAGGAATGAACGAGTGAACGAATGAATGAAATAACCCGAAATAGTAGGAAAAAGTTAAGTTTAATCTTAGTGGTGCTCTGCTTGAGTGTCAGCCTTTGGGCGGACATCATTCCAAGTGGAGACAATGTAGCCTGCGGCAAGAAGGTGAAGATCACCGCGACGCATAAGACTGGCTATGAGTTTGTGCAATGGTCGGACGGTAATACCGAACCATCGCGTGAAGTGATTGTGACCAAGGACTTGGATCTGACGGCTATCTTCCAGAAGATCACGGTGACGATGCAGGCTTCTGACTTTGGCGAGAACGTGACGTTTGAAGGCGGCGCAACGAGTCTGGATGTGCAGATCGGTGACGAAGTGAAGTTGTATGCGGCAGAGACGGAGTGTCAGGCGTTTGAGAAATGGTCGGACGGAAACACGGATAATCCGCGTACGTTCGTTTATGACCCGGAGACGTTTGCGCAGTTCACGGCTGTTTATGCGGATAAACTGTTTAAGGTAACGGCAAAGGCAGAAGGCAATGCCGGAACGATAACGATCGAATTGGTAGACGAATAAGATGCGACGTTGGGCGCTATACATAGTAATGTTGGTGAGTCTCAGTACAGCAACTGCTGAACTGACAGGACTGACGTGCGGCACGAAGGTAAGACTGCGTGCCAGTTCGCCGGCCGGTTGGCATTTTGACCGCTGGTCCGATGGCACGACTGACTCGGTCTATGTACTCGAGGTGCGCTCAGACAGTTCGTTGATTGCTTATTTTGCCCCCACCTGCGATGCTTTCTTCTTGAAGGCTGAGGCCCTTTATGACCGTCTTCTCGTGCTCGATATACGCTCCATACAAGCGTCGGGTTATTTCTTCGAGCCGAGTCAGGTGACCTGGTACCGCGTGAAGGGTGAGCCGGACACGCCGGACATAGTGGACGATGAAGCGATTGGAACGGGCTATTACTACGCAAGTGACAAGGCGTTCAGTCAATTAGGCGGTTCGTACTATGCGGTGGCGGATATGAGTGTCAATCCATCGGGCGCATTATGCCCGACTTTCCGCTCCGTGCTGATTGTCTTCTCGACGCCGGAAGAGGTGCCGGAACCGACGGCAAGGAAAGTGCTGCAAGATCGGCAGATACTGATTCTTCGCGGCGAGGAGGTCTATACGATAGACGGACGAAAAATGCGATAACAATTAAAATTACGATATTATGGCTAAGTACAAATGGACTTTTGCGAATGTGGGCGGTGTGACCCGCGTACGCATTCAATCGGCGGAGGACATCCGCCATCTGGGAGAGCTGGACAAGAAGATGTGGACGGTTCTGAGTTGTCCGACAACCGGTCTGGAGATCAGTGCAGACTCGTTGAGTCTGATGGACCTGGACGGAGACGGTAAACTGCGTGTAGATGAAGTGATCAAGACGGCGGAGTGGTTGTGCGCAACGCTGAAGGACGCGGAGAGCTTGTTTGAGCAATCCGATTCCATCGATATTGAAAATATCGCTGATGAGGGGTTACGGGTTATCGGTGAACGGTTAGCGGTTAGCGGAAAGGTTTCTTTGGCGCAAGTGCAGGCGGCTATTGACGGTGTGACGATTGAGGCACAGGCTGTTCCGGCGTCACCGCTGGAGGCGGATGTGATTGCGGCTTATAAGGAGAAAGCACCGGAGTACGCCGCTTATTTCGAGCAGGAGAAACTGCAGAAACTGGGTCTGGCGGTAATTGCAGAAGATGCTCCGAAGCCGGGCATGAAAGAGAAAGACTTTGTGGCTATGGGCAAACAAATTTCGGACTGGGAGTCCGAAGTTGAAAGTTTAAAGTTGAAAGTTGAAAGTGAACTGGCAGCTGCGAAAGCCGTGTATGAACCGCTGCGTAAGTTGCTGCTTGTGCACCGTGATTTCTACAGACTGCTCCGTAACTTCGTGACGCTGGAGGACTTCTATGACCGCGACGAGGCGACTGTGGCTTCGTTTGAGGCGGGTACACTTATTATAGACCAGCGCGCGTGCAAGTTATGTATCCGCGTGCACGACTTGGCTAAACACGACGCACAGGCTCCGTTGAGCGGCATGTACCTGCTGTACTGCAACTGCGTGAACCAGAAGACCGGTAAGTCGTTGCAGATCGTAGCGGCGGTGACGCAGGGTGAGATCAGTAATCTGAGTGTGGGCAAGAACGCGGTGTTCTATGACAATGACGGCCTGGATTATGATGCGACAGTGACGAAGATCATCGATAATCCGATCAGTATCCGTCAGGCTTTCTGGACCCCGTATCGTAAGTTCGCTAACTGGATCGAGGAGAAGATCAATAAGTCGGCGGCGGAGAAAGATGCGAAGGCGTTTGATGACATGACGGCGAAGGCTGACGCAGCAGTAGCCGATCCGAATACGGAGAAGAAGCCTGCGTTTGATATCGCTAAGTTCGCCGGTATCTTTGCTGCCATCGGTATGGCATTAGGCATGATTGGTACGGCATTGGTAAGCGTAGCGGAGGGTCTGCATGGATTTGCTTGGTGGCAGTATGTGATCATCTTCGTTTGTATTTTACTGGTGATCTCGGGTCCGAGTATGGTGATGGCGTACCTCAAACTGCGCCGTAGAAATCTTGCTCCGGTGCTGAACGCCAATGGTTGGGCAGTGAACGCGGACGCGATCGTGAGTGTGCTCTTCGGTCGTACGCTGACCGAGCAGGTCGCTTTCCCGATCGTTAAGTTACCGAAGGTAAAGAAGGGCATGGCCACTTGGAAGAAATGGCTCATCGCTATTTGTAGTATTTTAGTCGGATTAGCAATTGTATGCGGTATATTACATCTTTGTGGATTCTGCTGGCACTGTCTGTGCTTCCATTAAAAGCAGATAATGTCTTCACAGAAGACTTAGGTTTGAATATCCCTCTGGACTCGACGTCGGTAGATAGCGGTGATGAGTTGGAGGAGTTGGACGATATCGACGTACGTTCGTCTGAGTTGCCGGAGTGTTTGGCAGGCTTGTTCTCGCATGATACCTTGATTTTGGGTTGCGAGATGGATCTGCTACCACAGAAGATCGTTGTGAAGACCAAGGAAGGGGATGTGGTGTATAAGATCGCGCCGCAGTTCATGCTGGATACGACCTTAATGAACCATCACCCGGCGGATAGCGTGTATCATTTTCTCTGGACGGACGAGCGTGTGAACCCGTACGGTCTGATGTTCGACAGCTTAAAGGACGACGTACATATCCCGATGGCGGGCTTTGTTCTGCCTCACCCGGGTTACGTGACGAGTCCGTTCGGTTGGCGCAGGAACAGAATGCACAAAGGTACGGATATCAAGGTACAGGTGGGCGACAGTATTCGTTCGGCTTGGCCGGGACAGGTTCGTATCGTAGGCTGGGATCCGCGCGGTTACGGCTATTTCGTAGTGGTACGTCATGACAACGGTCTGGAGACGGTGTACGGTCACTTGAGTCGTCCGATGGTGGACGAGTACGAGCCGGTGAAAGCAGGTTATGTGCTGGGTCTGGGTGGTAACACCGGTCGTTCGACAGGTAGTCACCTGCACTGGGAGATCCGTTATTTAGGCGAGGCGATGAACCCGGCGAGTGTAGTGGATTTCACGACGGGACAGTTGAAGAACAAAGAGGAGTATGTCATCGGTATCAAGGCGATGAAACAGGCGAAAGCGGAGATGGCTGCGCGTAAGTACCATAAGGTCAAGAGCGGCGACACGCTGAGCGGCATCGCTAAGAAATACGGCACAACGGTGAAGAAACTCTGTGCCCTGAACGGCATCAAAGAGACCAAGATTTTGCAGATAGGGCAGAAGATACGGGTACGTTAAATCGTTAAACCGTTAAGCCGTTAAACCGTTATTCATGGTGGTAAGGCTCGTTGCGAAGAATGGTCATTGCGCGGTAGATCTGCTCGATGGCCATTATTCGTATCATCTGGTGGGAGAACGTCATCTGCGAGAGGGAGAGTTTGCCGTTAGCGCGGTCATAGACGGCTTGTGAGAAACCATAAGGCCCGCCAATGACGAGTGCCAAATCACGACCGGAGGACATCTTCTTTTGGAGGTAGTCCGCGAACTCGATCGAGCGGAACTCTTTGCCGTGCTCGTCGAGAAGGATGACATCCATGGACGGGTTGAGACGCGCCAGAAGTGCTTCGCCTTCGGCGAGTTTGACTTGTTCTTCCGTGAGCGACTTGGCGTTCTTCAGATCCGGCAGGACAACGAGCTCGAACGGCAGATAGTGCTTGAGCCGTTGTTGGTAGTCGTCGATAAGGGACTGTAGGCGCTTGTCATTCGTCTTCCCCGTAATTAACAATTGAATTTTCATCGGTGAAATAGGCTTCGAAATCCTCTCCCGTCCAGGTGAACTTATAGATGACATTATTACCGATAAATCCGTCAAAGCTGACGATGGCGGTGTAGAAAGTGTGTCCTTCTACGAACGGGATACTATTTCCGCTACCGTCATTCTTGACCACATTGACACCATACCGCACTTCGTACGTTCGATTGTCCTTAGCGATATCTGTGAAATAGTCATTGAAGAAATCTTCCGGAGATATACCTTCGAAGGACTCCTGGAGCGTGAGGCTGTCAACCGTGGCAGCAAGATAGGGGAAGTGGCTATTGATCTTGTCATCCGGGTTAAGCGGGTAGATATAGTCCCAAAGGCCTATGACGCGGTACTCAAAATGCACATCGACTACGCTGGTAGCCGGGGTGGTGATGGTCTTGAGGTACAGTTTGCCGGCTGGCAGCACTTTATCCGGATCGACCACAAAAGCATAGATCCAGTAGTCGGTAGAGGGTTTGAGGTTCGTGAAGAACTTGACGATGTTTCCGTACTGCAGACTATGGCTGGCGAAGGGTGCGACGTTGAATTCGCCTTCCTCCCACAAGTCATGCCGCCATTCTTTGTATTCGATATCTGCGGAGTCGAGCGCCATGTACATGAACTGTTTCTGGTTCTTCGGATCCAAAGGATTGTATCCTTCGCGCGCAGGTACACAAGCTACGAGGTAATAGGCCTCTTTGTTGGTCGAGAAAGCACACTCGACATATCCGGCCGAGATAGTCTGCGGCGAGATAGTTATTGTGACGTCGTTGGTAGTCCAAGCGGCGTCTGGGTTGCAGGAAGGGAGCATTATTATTAATAATAATGCGATTTGATATTTGATATTTGATATTTGATATTTATTTCTCATACTTCTCCCTTTCTTGTTCTTCCTGCAGGAGCAGGGTTTGTACGGAATAGATAAAGCGCAGACAGGTCATCACATGTCCGCCGTAGTGGCCGAAGTTATATGTGATATTGGAGTTGGTCCATTTGGCCTTGGCGTTCGAAGCGTTGGCGAAGGGCACTGTCTCGTCGTCGATGGAGTGGCATATATACACCGATGCCTCGGGTATCCAGTTGTAGGAGGTGATGGAGTTAGCGACCATCGCTTTCTGCAGTTCCATCACTTTCTCGGACTTCTGGTCCATGGCTTCTTCGCTCAGTATCTCGTGGGTCACTTTAGTGCCGATCAGTTTGTTGATCTGCGAGGTAGTGTAGCGCTTGGAGTTGATCCATGTATCCAGGTTCTCGTAGACATAAGGTTGCACAAGATCAGAGATCTTAATGTTCAACTTATTGCCTAAGATCATACCTTGTACGACGAGTGGGACAGCGACCGGATAACTGGCGGTGTCGGTGTTGACAAAACGCTCGTAGGTAGCCTTGACGTCGTAGGGTCCGCCTCCTGCAAAGACACGATGGATCTCGATTCTCTCGGGGTCGTCTTCGTACCAGTATTCGCGCTCAATCAGGTGCTCTACGGCCATCGTGTTCGCGCCTCCCTGGCTATATCCCATCAGGATCAGTTTGGGGTTCTCCGGCTCCATATCGACCGCTTTGAGCCAGGGACGAACGGCCAGATACATGTCGAGCACGTTTTCCGCGGTGATGCCCATCACCAGGTACGGGTGCACCATGTCGGAGGTAACGCCGTATCCTAAGTAATCGGGGAGGATGAGTCCGTAACCCAGTTTGACGAGCACGCCTTCGAGCGAGAAGCAGTTAGACGGCACCTCGGTGTTGGCGCACACGGTGTAATGGCTCACGAGAATCATAGCTTTGGGTTTGCGTCCTGTAGGTAACATGACCTTACCGGACAGACGCACCGTATCTCCGTTGAGGTCGATGGAAGGGTAGGTTCCGACGATCTCTGTCACGCGGTTTTGGTTACCCCATTTGAGGAGTTCCTGAAGAAGCGCCGCACCGGTGACGCTGTTCGTCCTGCGCGGACCTCCGGCAGGTTGCTCGATGGTCGTTTCCTCCTCGCCTGTATATTCGTTGACGGGTGTACCGTCCGGCAGGTAACAGTTGGCAGGATAGCCGCCACTAAGATCCGTCTCATACTGACCGATGACCCGGAAAGAGAGGTTCTTTGCTCCCTCTATATCTGCAAAGTCTACAAACTTATCGTCGCGGAATTGGCAGGAAGTAAGCATTATTATGAATAATAATGCAATTGGATATTTGATATTTGATATTTGATATTTGATTTTCATATTAGAATCGTGCTCCAAAACCTACGTTAATAATTCGTGAACTGGCCATGAAAATGGTATTGGCGTTCTTAAGCGAATAGAGTCCGCCGAAGTCAACGGTCCAGAACCAACGTTGGTAGTTGGCGCTGACACCGAAGAGGGTGAAGTTGACTGCAGCACCCAGCTCCGTCTTACGGCCGTCTCCCGCATCTTCCGTACCACCGTTGATGCCGAGTCCGATACCCAAACCCGAGTAGAGATTGACGTTCTCGTGATGAAAATAGGTGAAACGGACGGTAGGCATGATGACGAGGTTGTAGAAATAATGCCCTTTGGAGCGGTTTATCTCCGCGCCTTTACCGTTGCGAGTGACGTCGTCCCAATGCACTTCGCTCATGTCGAACATAGCACCGAGACCGAACCAGCGGGTAAAACGCCATTGGTACTCCAACCAGATATGCTGGTCATGGTGGTAGTTCTCATGATAGAGCCGTTCATAACTCTCCGGCATCGTTGTGACGATATACGTCGGATTGTGCCACATGAGGGACTCAAACAACTGGTCACCCCAACCGATACGAAGTTCGTTGCGGTTCTCCAGATACGCGAATCTGTTCTCCGCCCCTACATAAGAGCAGACACAACAGAGCAATAATAAGATGTAAATTCTATTTTTCACGCTGCAAAAGTACAAAAAAATTTGCATATGTGCAAAAAAAAGCGTAATTTTGCAGCAAATTTTTGAAAATATATGGAAAAACAAGAATTACGCAAGCTTATTGCTATCTGGTTTGAAGAGGATATCCGCGACGGTGACCACACCTCGCTCAGTTGTATTCCCCCTACGCAAATGGGTTGTCAGCAACTCATTATTAAGGACACCGGTGTGCTCGCCGGTGTGGAGGTTGCTAAGGAGATTATCAATTATTTTGACCCCGAATGTAAGTTCGAGCAGTTCTTGCATGACGGCGATCTTGTGAAGCCAGGAGATGTGGCGTTTAAGGTGTATGGTAAGGAGTTGAGTCTGCTCCAGATCGAGCGCACGATGCTCAATATCATGCAGCGTATGTCGGGTGTAGCTACGACCGCGCATAAGTACCAGCGTCTGATCGAGGACACAGGATGTCATGTGCTTGATACCCGTAAGACGACCCCGGGTCTGCGTTATCTGGAGAAAGAAGCGGTGCTGCTGGGTGGTGGTATGAACCATCGTATCGGTTTGTTTGATATGATTTTGCTCAAGGACAACCATGTGGACTTTGCCGGCGGTATCACAGCAGCTTTGACGCGTGCACGCGACTACTGCAAGGCAAAAGGCAAGGACCTGAAGATAGAGATCGAGGTACGTAACTTCGATGAGATCAACGAAGCCCTTGCGACCAATATCCCCGACCGTATCATGCTCGACAACTTCACGCCCGCGAAGACCAAAGAGGCTGTGGATGTCATTCGTGCATGGGAGAAGACGGCAGGCCGTCATATGGAGATTGAGTCGAGCGGCGGTATCACGATTGATACGATCCGTGACTATGCCCTGCAGGGCGTGGACTTCGTGTCCGTAGGTGCGTTGACACACAGTTACAAGAGCTTGGATATGAGTTTTAAGGCAGTTAAAAGCTAAAAGTTAAGAGCTAAGAGTTAAGAGATATGAATTTTTTAGAGATTATAACGAAACTATTCGGTAACAAGGCGCAGAAAGATATGCGCGCTATTCAGCCGATAGTGGATCAGATTAAAGCGGAATACGAAAAGATAGATGCCCTGAGCAACGATGAGTTGCGCGCGCATTCGTGGGCGTTGATGGACAAACTGCAGGCAGCGGTGGCGGACAAGAAAGCCCGTATAGCTGAACTCAAAGCTTCCATCGAGGGGACACCGATCGAGAAGCGCGAGAAGATTTACAACGAGGTTGATAAACTGGAGAAAGAGATCAAAGAGGTCTATGAGCGCGTTTTGAATGAGATTCTGCCTGAGGCATTTGCGATCGTCAAATCGACCGCACGTCGTTTTGCACTGCAAAAGACGGTAGAGGTGACCGCGACCGAGATGGATAAGAACCTGGCCGCTGACCCGCGTTTTGACTTTGTGGAGATCAAGGGCGACAAGGCCGTTTATGCGAACCATTGGATGGCCGGAGGAAACGAGATCACGTGGGATATGATCCACTATGACGTGCAGCTCTTCGGTGGTGTGGTTCTGCATCAAGGTAAGATTGCCGAGATGGCGACCGGTGAAGGTAAGACCCTCGTGGCTACGTTGCCGGTGTACTTGAACGCCCTCACGCATGAAGGCGTGCATGTAGTGACTGTGAATGATTACCTGGCCAAACGTGACTCGGAGTGGAATGGACCGATATATATGTTCCTTGGCCTCACCGTGGACTGTATCGACAAGCACAAACCCAACAGCGATGAGCGTCGTAAGGCCTATGCCTGCGATATCACTTTCGGTACGAACAACGAGTTCGGTTTTGACTACCTGCGTGATAACATGGCGACCAGCCCGCTCGACCTCGTGCAACGCGGACATAACTACGCCATCGTCGATGAGGTGGACTCCGTCTTGATTGACGATGCCCGTACGCCGCTCATCATCTCCGGTCCGATACCCCGCGGCGAGGATCAGATGTTCGATGAGTACAAGGACCGCGTAGCGGCGTTGGTACGCCAACAGACAACGCTGACGACGAACCTGCTCGTGGAGGCCAAGAAGAAAATGCCGTCCGAGGACGAGAAAGAACGTGAGGCGGGTGAGTTGGCGTTGTTTAGAGCCTTCAAAGGTCTGCCGAAGTCCAAGGCGCTCATCAAATACCTGAGTGAACCGGGTGTCAAAGTGCGCTTGCAGAAAACCGAAGAGTTCTACCTGCAGGAGAACGAGAAGAACATGCATATCGCGACCGATGAGCTCTATTTCGTGATTGACGAGAAGAACAAGTCCATCGAGTTGACGGACAAGGGTATCGATGCCCTGACGGGAACGACCGATGACCCCAATTTCTTCGTGTTGCCGGACGTAGGCTCCGAGATGGCGGAGCTCGAGAACGCAACCGGCCTGACGCCCGAAGAGAAACAGCAGAAGAAAGACGATATCCTCACGAACTACAGCATCAAGTCCGAGCGCGTACACACCGTACACCAGTTGCTCAAGGCATATACGCTCTTTGAGAAAGACGTGGACTATATCATCGACAACGGTGAAGTGAAGATCGTCGACGAGCAGACCGGCCGTATCATGGAAGGTCGTCGTTGGTCTGACGGCTTGCACCAAGCTGTCGAGGCAAAGGAGAACGTAAAGGTCGAAGGGGCAACCCAGACTTTCGCAACCATCACGCTGCAGAACTACTTCCGTATGTACAACAAGTTGTCCGGTATGACCGGTACAGCAGAGACAGAGGCGGGTGAGTTCTGGAATATCTACAAACTCGATGTGGTTGTTATTCCGACCAACAAACCGATTGCTCGTAACGATATGAACGACCGTATCTACCGCACCAAACGCGAGAAATACAATGCGGTCATCGATGAGATCGAGTTGATGGTTAGTCAGGGACGTCCTGTGCTGGTAGGTACAACGAGCGTCGAGATATCCGAGCTGCTCAGCAAACTCCTTGACCGCCGTAAGATCAAGCATAACGTGCTCAACGCGAAGTTGCACCAACAGGAGGCAATGGTTGTAGCCGAGGCCGGTCGTGCAGGTGTGGTAACGATTGCAACGAACATGGCCGGTCGTGGTACGGATATCAAGTTGACGCCCGAGGTGAAGGAGGCCGGCGGTCTCGCTATCATCGGTACAGAGCGTCATGAGAGCCGTCGTGTGGACCGCCAGTTGCGCGGTCGTGCAGGTCGTCAAGGCGACCCGGGTAGTTCTGTGTTCTATGTCTCCCTCGAAGACGACCTGATGCGTATGTTCGGTAGTGAACGAATCGCCGGTATCATGGACCGTATGGGCTTCAAGGAAGGTGAGATGATTGAGCATAACTTGATCTCGAACTCTATTGAGCGTGCTCAGAAGAAAGTCGAGGAGAATAACTTCGGTATCCGTAAACGCTTGATCGAATACGATGACGTGATGAACCAGCAGCGTAACCTCATTTACGCAAAGCGTCGTCATGCCTTGATGGGTGAGCGTATCGGTGTGGATATAACGAACATGATCTACGAGATCGCTGAGGCTATCCTCAACGACGCCCGTTCGGCGAACGACTTCGAGGGCTTGAAGTTCGATACGATGCAGGCCTTTGCGATAGAGGTACCGTTCGACGAGGAGACTTTCCTGCGCGGCAAACGTGCTGAGTTGAGCGAACAACTCGCAGAGGCAGCACTCGACAGTTTCAAACGCCGTATGGACAAACTGATGCAGATTGCCGATCCGGTGATCCAGCAGGTGTATGAGACCAAGGGTCAGATGTACGAGAATATCCTCATTCCTATCACGGACGGTAAGAAAGTGTATAATATCGCCGTCAACCTCAAGGCAGCCGCTGAGACGCACTGCAAAGAGGTAGTGAAGGAGTTCGAGAAACGTATGTTGCTCTATGTCATCGACGATGAGTGGAAAGAGCACCTCCGTCAGTTGGACGACCTCAAACAGAGCGTGCAGAACGCATCCTATGAGCAGAAAGATCCGCTGTTGATTTACAAGCTGGAGTCCTTCCATATCTTCAAGGACATGCTGGACACCCTCAACCGTCGTGCGATCGCTATCTTGTTGCGCGGACAGATCCATCAGACCGAGCCCGATCGCGTACAACAGGCACAGCAACAGCGTCGTACGGACTACAGCCGTCTGCGCACGCAGAAAGATGCCGTACAACAAGCGGCACAGGCTTCGGGTGCAGCGCAAGCCGCAGGACGTGATACGCGTGAGCAAGTGCACCAGGGACCGATCATCGCGGAGAAGAAACCCCGTCCGAATGACCCGTGTCCGTGTGGGAGCGGCAAGAAATACAAACAATGTCACGGTAAGTTAAACGCAGGAGTTTGAAACTTAAAATCCTCATAGTATTATTTGTCTGTGCCGCCATGAATTTGGCGGCACAAACGGATAGTGTCCATTATGTGCTGCATCAGGATACGTTCAAGCTACAGGATCAGAAATCGACAGCTAACCTCGATATGTACCTATTGGATCTTGTTGCGGCGCAGAGTGACAGTATTCATGCGGCGGACGAACCTTGGGACACCTTGACGCTCGCCGAGCGCATGCGTCTGGACTCCATCGAACGGGAGATCAAAGAGGTAGACTCGTTGCGTGCGCTCAATGCGAACTTGGTCATTCAGCGAGCGGCGAAGATACCGGCGATAGAAGTGGAGAAATCGTGGATACGAGACGAAGAAGAGGACCGAAACGACGTGCTGCGCGCGATCCGTGATATGCGAACTCCTTGGCGCAAGGAAGCGACACTCATGGCGCAGATCACGCAGAACTACGTCTCGCCCAACTGGTACCAAGGCGGTTCATCGTCCTTTGCAGGGCTCGGTATTGCCAAGGGGCAGATAGGCTATTATACGGATAAGTTCACGTGGGAGAATACGGGCGAATGGCGAATGGGCGGCTCAACGATCTCGGCGGACAGTTTGCATAAGGTCAACACGACCGATGACTTGTTCCGGCTGTACTCCAAGGCCAACTTACGGATTGTTCCAAAACTGTTTGCGTCCTTCTCGGCGGAGTTCGAGACACGCCTCTTGCCGACCTATAAGTCCAACTCCAACGAACTCAAGTCCGGTCCTTTCTCACCGGTGCGCTTCACAGTAGCCGCCGGTATCGATTACAAACCCGTCAAGGGCCTGTCTATCTCCGTCTCGCCGATATCGTACAAGATGGTTCACGTCAATGACACAGCGCGGGTGAACGGCAAGGATTACGGCCTCAAAGCGGGCCAGCAAACCCAGCATAACGTGGGTGCGTCCGTGCGTGTGGAATATATATGGAAACCCGTGCGTGAGGTGAATGTGGAGACGAAGTTCTATTTCTACTCCAACTACCAAGACGTCGAACTGGACCTGGAGGTCAACTGCGATTTTATCATCACCCGCTTCATGTCTGCGCGGCTGATGTTACACCCGCGTTTTGACACAGCGGTGATCATGGAAGGGGATACAAAAGCGAAGATGCAGTTCCGCGAACTACTGTCTATCGGCTTCGCCCATAAGTTCCGTTAACTCGTTCCAACGAACGAACGCTTCGTGACCATACTTCCAGATGTTGTACTTGATTTTCTCAATAGCCACTTCTTCGCCGAGGTGGCTTTTTGAATAGAACTTATCGGCGTAGCAGATGATTTTCTCTTCGAGGCTCTGCGGGCAGTAGTCGCGTTCGGGGATCGGCAGTTCTTCGCGCTCTACCTGCTCGATGGTGATACCGGTACCGGTGTGGCGCTCGGCTACTAACGCATGTTTGGGATATCCTTCGGCGCGAAGTAACTCAGCGCCTAAATAGCCGTGCTCGATGTACTGGTGCTTACCGCGGCAGTAGATCTTCGGCGCGTCGCAGAAAATGATACCGATGTCATGCAGCATCGCTGCTTCTTCGATGAACTGCCGGTCCACTAAGCCTTGTTCGGTCCACTCGGGGTGGGCATCAACGATCTTCAACGCACGGTCAGCCACTTGCCTACTGTGCGTCACCAGCACTTCCCGCAGGGCGGGGTAGTTGCCGTAGTACTTATCGATGAGCTTAATGTAATCCATTCAAGAACGATTTGGCGTCCATGCGTTTCTTACCCGGCACTTGCAGTTCAAGAACCCGCACGGCTCCTTCTTTACAGGGGATGACGATATCGTTTTTCGGTATCCCGGTATCCCGGTATCCCGGTATAACGGCGACATCGAAGATCTTCACGTTCTCAAATACTTGCCCTTTGATCGTTAACGAACACCAAGCCGCGGGGTAGGGACTGAGGCCGCGAACGAAGTTATGTACCTCTTCGGCAGTCTTCTCCTCAAAACGTATCTCGCAGTCCTCTTTGAAGATCTTCGGGGCGGGCTTGAGTTCGGTGCTCTCCGGTTGAGGTGTGGTGGGAACAGGGATTCCTTTGTTCTCGCAGTCGATGATCAAATCCACCGTACGCAGTACCATCTGCGTGCTGAGCGCCATCAGGCGGTCGTGCACCGACCCTACGTTCTCGTCCGGACCGATGGCAATACGTTCCTGCAGGATCATGTTACCCGTGTCTATCTCGTGCTTGAGCATAAAAGTCGTTAGACCCGTCTCTTTTTCTCCGTTCATCACAGCCCAGTTGATCGGCGCGGCACCGCGGTACTGCGGCAGTAACGAGCCGTGGACGTTGAACGTACCCAGACGCGGCATCGCCCAAACAACCTCCGGTAACATTCTAAACGCCGTCACGATCTGCAGGTCGGCCTTGTAACTCCTCAGCTCCTCCACAAACGCCTCATCCTTCAGCTTCTCCGGCTGTAGGACAGGCAGGCCTGCTTCCAAGGCATATTTCTTGACGTCCGAGAACTGCAGTTGATGACCGCGACCGGCAGGCTTATCCGGCATCGTGACAACTGCCACAACCTTATAGCCGCCTTCTACCAACGCACGCAGACCGGCGACTGCAAACTCCGGCGTACCTAAATAAACTATTCTAAGATCAGATTTTGTCATTGATTTTGATATTTTGGATCAAGGCTCTTCGGCTGTTTGTCCACTACCGGGCTTAACGGTCGCATGTACGCGCGAATAATAAGGAAGAGCCCCAAGAGAATGAACGGTATACTGAGCCATTGTCCCATATTGAGCACATGACCTGCTTCGAACGCCTCCTGGTCATTCTTGATGAACTCCAGCAGGAAACGGGTGACGAAAACGATCTCGAAGAACACGCCCAGCAGCAGTCCTTCGCGGCGACGCGCCTCGGTGTACCAATACAGCGGCCAGGTTACACAGAGCGCCACAAAACAGTACAATATCTCGTAGATCTGCGTCGGGTGACAAGGCACCGTCTCGCCGTTACGAACGAAGATAAAGCCCCAAGGCAGGTCAGTAGGACCGCCGTAGATCTCGCTGTTCATCAGGTTACCCAGACGAATGAGCATCGCCGTGAAGCACACGCCGATACAGAGACGGTCGAGTATCCAGAGCCAACTCGTACCAAACTGCGGATAACGCGCCATCACATTCTTATTCAATAAGAATGCCGCAATGATAAGACTGATACCGCCGCCGTGACTGCTTAGGCCGCCTTCCCATATCTTCAAGAGCCGCAAGGGGTTCTCGATATACGGATTTCGGTAGGTGAACTCCCAGCCAAAGAGATGCCAAGGTTGCCCGTATTGGTGCCATTCATAGAGCCAACAATGTCCCAGACGTGCGCCGATGATCACACCCGCCGCCATATAAAAGAACATATAGTCCGCCCACTCGGCAGGGCAGTTCTCGTGCTTGTACAAACGATCGTTCACCCACCAGCAGATATACAAACCGATAGCCCAGAACAGGCCGTACCAACGTATTCCTCCGTCCCCGAAATGTATCAACACCGGGTCCACGTTCCATGTAATAAAATCTAATACCATTAGCGTCCCCAATTCAACTTGTTACGAAGACTCTTCAAGAAACTGTTATCGCCTATCTGCACCACTTTGGTGGTGTAAGACGCACGCTCGACGTGCAGTGTCATGTCGGTACTCAGGCTCTGACTACGGCCGTCTACGCTCACCATGAACGCGTCATAACGGCTACTTACGCGGATATCAAAATACCAGTCGTCAGGCACTACGATCGGCTTGACCGTCAAGCTGTGCGGCGCGATAGGCGTGAGGATGATACCGCGGCTCTGCGGCACCATCAGCGGACCGCCGATAGACAGGTTATAGGCCGTACTACCCGTCGGCGTGGCGATGACCAGACCGTCCGAGTGATAGGTGTGCAGTAACTCGCCGTTCACCTTCGTCTCGATAGTCAGCATGTTCGTCAGACCTTGCTTGAGGATAGCAATCTCGTTGAGCGCATTCGGCGACATGATCAGTCCCTCACGCACTGCCCCTTCTTTATCGCGGATAGTGAGGTGCAGCAGACTCCGACTCTCGATCG
Source organism: uncultured Bacteroidales bacterium (assembly GCA_902774075.1). GTDB lineage: Bacteria > Bacteroidota > Bacteroidia > Bacteroidales > Paludibacteraceae > Colicola. Next base: position 504 of record CACYGT010000027.1, on the reverse strand, counting down.
TGTACTGCCCGTCCACTAACATCTGCAAGATCACATCGAGGTCCTCGGACTTCACGTCTGCCAGAAAACCCAGATGTCCGCAGTTGACACCCAAGATAGGGATATTCTTATCCCCGATCGCAGCTGCACTGGTCAAGAATGTACCGTCACCGCCCACCGACAAAGCAAAGTCAATCGGCTCGCCATACACGTTCTCTGGCTGCTTCTCACCGTCCCAGTTCTCCGGAAAACCCGGGTACTCACGCAGGTCTAACTCCTGCCGCAACTCCTGAGAAAGCAACACATGCACGCCTTTCTCTGTCATAAACTGCAATATATGTCGTACCTCTACCAAGGTCTCCGACTTCATCGCATTTCCAAAAATAGCTATTGTCATCTTTGCACAATTTGGGCGCAAAATTACAACTTTTTTTGCATATATGCAAATTTTTATGTATTTTTACTTCACTTCTACGCCAGTGACGGTGTATATCCGTTCGCCGACGCGGATGAACAATTGGCCGT
>CACYGT010000026.1 GCA_902774075.1 uncultured Bacteroidales bacterium | reverse complement strand
GTAAAAATTCAGGTTTCTACTTCATTCTTCAGTTTGATGCAGAGCCTGCAGTAATCGCTACCCTCGAGACCGAGTTCCGTCGTGACGAGCGTGTAATCCGCTTCCTGACAACGCGTCTTGACAAGTACGCATTCGAGTACGCTGAGAAGCGTCGTGGTAAAAAACAACCCAAAACAGAAGAGGAGGCTTAATCATGGCACAGAATGACGAAATCCGCTATCTGACTCCGCAAGGCTCGGAGCAGAAGAAGAAAAAGTACTGCCGTTTCAAAAAGAGCGGTATCAAGTACATCGATTACAAAGATCCTGAGTTCCTCAAGAAGTTCCTCAACGAGCAAGGCAAGATCCTGCCGCGTCGTATCACCGGTACTTCTCTGAAGTTCCAACGCAAAGTTGCTCAGGCCGTTAAGAAAGCACGCCACTTGGCTCTGCTGCCTTACGTAACCGATATGATGAAATAAGTTTTTAACCCACTAACAAGAAAGGAAAGAACATGGAAGTAATTCTTATTCAAGACCTGGCTAATCTGGGTTTCAAAGGCGACATCGTTAAAGTACGTGACGGTTATGGCCGCAACTATCTGCTCCCGCAGAAGATTGCTATCATCGCAAATGAGAGCAACCGTAAGCAACTGGCAGAGAATCAGAAGCAACAAGCTCACAAGGCTGCTAAACTGTTGGCAGACGCTCAGGCTCTCGAGGCTAAACTCGCTGAGACCGTAATCGAGGTTAAAGTAAAAGCTAACGAGGACGGAAAAATCTTCGGTACTGTTACCACCCAAAACATCTCTGACGCGCTCGCAGCTCAGGAGATCACTATCGACAAGAAGGTGATCACTATCGCAGAGCCCATCAAACAACTGGGTGAGTACACCGCACAGGCTCGTCTCCATCGTGAGGTAAAAGCTGACATTAAGTTGAATGTTGTAGCTGAGTAATTAAAGTTTAAAGTTTAACGTTTAAAGTTTAAAGAAAGACTTATGAAAAAGGGAATTCATCCAGAGAACTACCGCGTTGTAGTTTTCAAAGATATGTCTGACGGTACTCAGTTCTTCAGCCGCTCTACAGCTGCTACCAAGGACACGATCGAAATCGACGGCGTTCAGTATCCGCTGATCAAGCTCGAGATCTCGAACACGAGTCACCCGTTCTACACCGGTAAGTCCAAACTCGTGGACACCGCAGGTCGTGTGGACAAGTTTATGTCCCGCTACGGCAACCGCACTCGCAAGTAATGCGGGCAATAATAAGGGCGGGCTACTATGCTCGCCCTTATTATATTTATGATTTAAGATTTCAAATTTAGGATTTATGGAAAACACAGCTCTCTGGCGCGCCCTCGGCCGCAACTTTATCATCTCGATCATTTTGTTTGGAGCCCTGTTAGGTCTCCTTTGGTTGGCGGAAATCATCTTCCCGTCCCTCACTCTCTTGAAATGGCACGACCCGGCGTGGGTAGTCGGTATCCCGGCTTCCATCATCGGCGTCGCATATATACTCACCGTCAAAGACCCGCACAACTTCACGGGTTTCTATGCCGGTATCCTGATGTCCATTCTCCTGGGTATCCAGTTTACCCTCCAAGGCGCGTACGACAGCGCGTTCCTCTTCTTCCTCGTCTTTATCCCCTTCCAGATGATGTCCATCTACAAGTGGAGCCGAAACAAAGACGACGGAGGAGCCAGCTTCGAGCCTAAGTTCCTCGACACCCCGCGTCTGATTATGTCGATCGCTATGCTCGTCATCATTACGCTCGGCGACTACGTGCTCTCTACCTTCGCCTTGCTGCAGGATGGTATATTCGACAATATTGTCATCAAACTCCTCAACGGCCTGCTGATCTCCTCGTCCTTCCTCGCCAACTACTGGCTTATCTATCGCAAGACCGACAGCTGGATCTACTGGTTCATCTACAGCGTGGCAGGTATCGGCTTGTTCATCTTGATCGGCAACGTTTTCTCCATCGTGCTCTTCACGTTCTTCCTCGTCATCAACTCGATGGCAGGCCTCGCGTGGATCAAAGCAACCAAGCCGGAGAACCTCTACTGGGCTAAGATTTTCGTAAGAAAATAATTTTATCTATGTTTATCTCTGATTATTTATAGGAATTCGAAGAATTAGAAGATTTATTTGGAAAAGTTATGTTAAATGTATTTAAAAATAAGTTTTCAAAATAAAGATTCGAGGTACGTAGTACTATAAATAATCAGTGTTTATCTTTGTTTATTTACTATTAAATATTAAAATGATAAAACGTAAAGCAGATACGGTTCTTAAAGTCGCAGAACCTGCGCAGTTAATGGACTTCCTATTGGCTAAGATGGGAGGAATGGCGAAAGCGTCTGTCAAGCAACTCCTAGGTCAACGACGTGTCAAAGTAGGTAACGCTGTCCAGACGCGACATGACTTCGTCCTCAAACCCGGCGATGTAGTCACCGTCTCTTCCGGTCGCGGCAACTCGCAACTCACGCACCCCAAACTCAAGATCGTCTATGAGGACGACGATCTCATCGTGGTTAATAAACAACCCGGTCTGCTTACCGTAGCCGCCAAGCCCGGCAGTTCGGAGACAACCGCCTACTCTATCCTACGCGCGTACGTAAAAAAACAGAACGCGCGCGCGGGCATATACGTAGTTCACCGCCTTGACCGCGAGACCAGCGGCCTGCTCGTCTTCGCCCGTTCGGAAGAACTCCAGCACTACATGCGCGAGTACTGGCGTGAACTCGTCACTGAACGAACCTATATCGCCCTCGCCGAAGGAGTACTCGAGCCCCGTGAAGGCAAGATAACGACTTGGCTGACCGAAGACAAACGCAATGCGGTCGTCTATTCGTCCCCCGTCGATGACGGCGGCGACATCGCCATCACTAACTATAAAGTACTAAAGACTTCCAACTCTCCAACTTCTCTCAACTCTCAACTCTCAACTCTCAACTATCAACTCGTAGAGTTGCATCTCGAAACCGGCCGCACGAACCAGATCCGTGTCCACCTCGCCTCCAAAGGCTGCCCTGTGGTCGGTGACCGCAAGTATGGCCATGGTAACGAGTATTCCCCCATCGACCGACTCTGTCTCCATGCAAAAGTCCTCGCTTTCATTCACCCCGTGACCGAAAAAACCGTCCGCTTCGAATCCCCCGTTCCCAAAGAGTTCAACAGAGTCTTGTTGTAATTTAAATGCTATACAAATATTTAATAATCAAACGATTACAATTATGAAAAAGAGATTACTGCTTTTACTGGCTATCACAGCGATGTTGTGTTCCTGTGACCCGATATGGGTGTTACAAGATAAAGAATATAGTTTTTTCATCTTCCGTTATGCAGATGAAGCCAACAAGGAGCTAATTATCACAACAGTATTGTCACATGATTCCACCGGTCAGGCAATCAAGGGCATTTGTGATTATCCGAAACGATATAAAAACGAGCCATACTATAGTGGTGAAAAATGGGCGCAAGAACCCGAGAAATACCACTTTGACATCTGCGAGTTGGCAACGGAAGAGAAATTGTTAACATTACATGATGGCTATTATACATATTTCCCTTACACCAACATCAATCGTGCTAGCGAAGATGTCATACGTAATGGCAAATGGGAAAACATCTGTGATAGCAATCCAACCGAATTGCCAATTTTGGGGGATGCAAGTTCTTTGTATCAAGAAATTCGTTCTTTCGAAATACGTTCTTTGGAAAAAATAACAGGCAAGTCCCGTAAGGAAATGACCATTGACGACATAGAAAAAGCCATCAACATACTCATTGACAAGGGGCAATTGGATACTTATAGCGTGAAGGTATCTAACATGTGGCGTTCAACATACTAAAATTACGGTCGCTATGCGGCCGTTTTTACGTTCTATTATTTCATAGCCCTTTAGCGACTCGGGCCGACAGTCAACCGACGGTCAACCGACGGTGAACCGACAGTCAAAGCTTACGTCAGGCTTCTCTCAAGCCCCCAAATGCCCCATTTTTGGTCAACATTTACTATATTATATATATAATATATAATATACATTTTATTCATCATTTTTTCATTTGCATATATAAAATATTTGTTGTAATTTTGCACACAAATCATTATCACTATGCGCAAATTTATCATCTTTGCTCTTTGTTCTTTGCTCCTTGCTCCTGTGCAAGCCGCTAAACGTAAGGTTCACACGATCGGCGACAGTACGATGTCAGAGTACAAACCCGCCGCAACACCCAAACGCGGCTGGGCGATGTACCTGCAGGCGTTCTTCAACCCCGACTCGGTACAAGTCAACAACCGCGGTAAGTCCGGTGCCTCCACTCGTACGTTCTACGAGACCGACAACCTCTGGCCTTCCGTCAAGAGACAAATGCAGGCCGGCGATTACCTCATTATCCAGTTCGCCCACAACGATGAGAAATGCAAAGGTGAGGATGTCTATATCAAGAACCGCGAATTGCTAGCTGCAGGTCAAGACACCCTTACCGACATGCGCGGCACAGAACCTAACACCACCTATAAGGACTTCCTGCGCACTTATATCCGCGAAGCACGCCAAATGGGTGTAACGCCGATCTTGATGGCGCCTATCTGTCGTGCCTATTTTGAGGACGGCAAGATCAACGACGCAGGACGCCATATCCTCGCCGAGAACAAAAACTACGTCCGTTGTATGCAGGAAGTAGCCGAAGAGATGCTTGTTCCCTTCCTCGACATGACTTCCCGCAGCCAAGACTTATACGAGCAGCAAGGCAAAGACTTCTGCATGGCCCATTACTTCAACTGCGGCGACAAGACCCACACTTCCGCCGAAGGAGGCCAAGCCATCGCAAGCCTCGCGTACGAACTGATCAGCCAAAGTGCCGAGCTTGCCGACATGCACCCCTGGCTCGTCTTCCCCTCTCAGGAACAATTTACCGCCTACGCCCGGAACATCGAAGAATCAGGAAAGAAAGCAGCTTTCGCAGCAAAAGGCGAAGCCTTTGCGTTGGAGATTGGAGATTGGAAATTAGTCAATTTGAAATCTGAAATCAAAAATCATAAATCTCAAATCCTTCCTTTGGAAGGTTCCTGGCCTGCCGGTGAGATCGACGAGGTAGCGAATCGATATGTTGAATATACTATCCCTGCGAAAAAGAAGAAAGGGCTCGTTATTGAGACCATTAGCCTACCGGTAAAAGCCAAAGGCGGAGCGGGTATGAATATCCATATCAACTACGGCTTTGGCGACACCTTCCGCGACGTGACAACGATCTACGAAAACACCGCACTACCGAAGAACAAGCAAATAGTTGTTAAACTCGATCAGCCCATCCTTGTTCCTGCCGGAGAAACCATCCATATCCGCGTTCTCCCATGGTACGACTCCAACGGTAAACCACAAGCAAAGAAATACCTCCAACTCGGAGAACTGAAGGTAACAGGCAAGAAACTACAATAAAAGAAAGCCGCTCGTCTGAGCGGCTTTCTTTTGCTTGAAGCTATGATTAATAACTTGTTCGCTGTGTTGCAGCGTAACTAATCTTAAGTGCGTACGCGCGGCGTAACTCCTGCTTGATATCAGCGATGACACCCATCTTGGTATCTTTATCCGCCTTGATCGAAACAGTCATCAAACCTTGCTCGCTCTCTTTCATGGACGAACGCTCATTGATGATATACTCACCTATCTCTTTCGTCTCAGCAAAAGCATCGTCGAGCTGAATACGCGTTTCTGCACCATACTGCTTGCGGAACTCTGCCGTAGGAGTACCTACGTAGATATAGCGCACGAGGGATTTCTTCTCCAACTTGGTGAGCTCAGTAGCCTGCGGGTTCCTGAATTGAACCTTGTAGGTCACCTCCTTCATCGACGTGACATGAAGAAGAACAGCAGCATGAAGATAATATCAGGGAGAGACGACGTATTGAGCGCCGGCATCTCACGTTTCTCATTTCTACGTATCTTTGCCATAATCAGTTACCATAGTTTTTAGGCTCTGCTTCCGAGATCTTCTGAGGATAAACCTTCTGAATCTGCTTCTGTTGGTCCTCATCCAATTCGTTATAAGCCTTGTGGAAATACTTCTGCGCGCATTCTTCACGCAATTCATTATAAGCAGCTACGAGTTCGTTCTGAACTTCCAGATATGCCTGATACTGCGTATCCACATCGTTCTGGACAGAGATCACGTGATCCTTCGTGTAGCGTACTACACCGATCGGAGCACCGAAATCCTCCTCAACGAGTTTCGGCATAAAGGCATTGTCGTTCTCGTTCTTAATGAACTCTTTGGCTTTCTCGCGAAGTTGCTTCACATCCATCAACTGGCCTTGTACCATCAGTTGGTTAGCCGAGTTAATCTTGACTACCAACAGGTTGCGCTTGTTAATATCCTTATCCTCGATTTTCTGATCGGGAGGAATAGGCGCAGGCAGACGGCGGGCAAGTCCCTGATTCACATCCATAGAGGTGGTCACCAGGAAGAAAATCAGCAGCAAGAACGAGATATCAGCCATGGAGCTGGCGTTAATCTGTGGGATTTTCTTTGCCATGATAGTTGTTTTTTACTTCAGTCTCTTAGTGTAAACAATACCCCAAATCATCGTACAAAGAGTAGCGGCGATAAGGAAATAGCATGCATAGATAACAGCATCTGCCAATTGTGCCCAGAAGCCAACGTTATCCGTACCCTCGTATCCGATGATATGCAGCTCTGCAGGGCTACCAAGTACCCAGCACAGACAAGCCAGTACAAGGAAACCACATACAACACCAAGCGTCGTATAAGCTTTCTTGCGGTTCGTCTTCCAGTTCTCAACGAACTCGATCACTACCACACAGAGGGTAATCAGAACTACTAATCCGAACAGGATATAGTTCCAAACGAGGAAAGCATCAGAGAAACGAGGAATATCCAGGAAGTCTCCGGCTACCTCCAGACTACCGTTCGAGCCACCAAGGAAGAACATCAGGATAAACAAGATGCCCAAGCCCAACAGCGACCAGAGGGTAATCTTCGGTAATAATTTATAGTCTTTCATATTGCTCAGAATTTTTTTTGTTATTATTTCTTCTTATCTCGTCCTTGCAGGACTCGAACGATTAAATAACTGCGTTATTTTTTCTGGGCAGCGTCGTACTTAACAATGATATCAAGCAACTTAATCGAGCTGTCCTCCATCTCGTTAACCAGACCCTCAATAAGGCTGAGGATATAGTTGTAGAACAACTGAAGAACAATAGCAATAATCAAACCGAGCAACGTAGTCAACAGAGCCACCTTAATACCACCGGCAACAACAGTTGCAGAGATATCACCTACCTGTTGAATCTTATCGAAGGCAGCGATCATACCGATAATGGTACCCAAGAATCCGAGAGACGGAGCAATCGAGATGAACAGCGAAATCCAAGACAGGTTCTTCTCCAGCAAACCGAGTTGAACACCACCGTAGGAAGCAACAGTCTTCTCAACAACCTCAATACCTTCGTCATAACGATCCAGACCCTGCCAGAATATCGAAGCAACCGGTCCGCGTGTCTCAGCACACACTTTCTTAGCTGCTTCAACACCTTCTTCGTTCAGCGTCTTCTCAACTTTCTCGAGCAGAGCTTCTGTGTTAGTCTTGCTAAGCGACAGATAGATGATACGCTCAATACAGAGAGCGAGACCGAATACCAACGTAACGAGGGTCAAAGCCATAAAGCCGGCACCACCTTCAATAAACTTCGTCTTAAGTGTTTTGTGAAGAGCTACCAAAGCGCCGTCCTCCTGTGCAGGAGCCTCAGCTACTTCTTCTACTGCCGGAGCAGCAGCTTCATCTACAGTTTCAACAGCAGCTTCCTCAGCAGGAGCAGCTGCTTCTTGTGCCATTACTGCTGCGCTGCCAAATGTCAGCATAGCCAGCACCGTAAGGGTTGCAAATACTTTTTTCATGAGATAAAAAATTAGTTAGTTATTTGAGTTTGTTATGTTTTTCAAAGCGGAGAGACGGGGATTCGAACCCCGGAAACCCTTTTGGAGTTTACACGCTTTCCAGGCGTGCCTCTTCAACCACTCGAGCATCTCTCCTACACGCGCTAAACGCGTTTTAATCAAAATCGGCTACAAAGATACTACAAAAATTACAAATACGCAAGAAATATTGTGATTTTTTTATCTTTTTTCGTCATTTTATGCCAAAAAGCTGCCTTGCATTGGTATTTGTTGCCTCAATTATGGCTTCTTTGGAGCAATTATACACCTCTGCCAACTTATCCACCACATGCACCATCAATCGACTCTCATTTCGCTCTCCACGATGCGGAACAGGAGCCATATAAGGAGCATCCGTCTCCAGCAAAAGACGATCCAACGGAACAATTTCCAATTTCTCCGCCAATTTGCTATTCTTAAACGTCAACACGCCGCCTATACCAAGATAGAATCCCAGATCCAATATCTGTTGTGCTGTTTCACGACTTCCGTTGAAACAATGAAAAACACCGCGTCCGCCTACTTCTTTGGCAATACGCAGAATATCTTCCGTCGATTCGCGATTATGTAAGATCACCGGCAAGTCCAGTTCTTTTGCCAACTCCATCTGTTGCCGCAATACTATCTGCTGCGCTTCCTTATACGTTTTATCCCAATAATAGTCCAAGCCTATCTCTCCTATCGCCACCAACTCGTTCCCATTTTCTCGTATTGCTCGTTCTACTATCGTCAATTGTTCCCGCCAATTATCTTTCACATCTTCCGGATGCAGTCCCAAAGCCGGATAACAATATCCCGGATGCGCATGACAAACCTGCAAGACCGTTTCAATAGACGCCACATTGACTCCCGGCACTATCATCGCTTCCACGCCACTTTCCGGTTGGCGTGCGATCACTTCTTCGCGATCGGCATCAAAAGCCGCTTCATCTATATGACAATGCGTATCAATCATCGTGTTAAAATACTTGAATCACCATAACTCAAAAAACGAAAATCATGACTCAGCGCGTACTCATAGATCGTCTTCCAGTTCCCTTTCACGAACGCGCTCACCAAAAGCAACAAGGTCGATTGAGGCTGATGGAAATTCGTTATCAACTGATCTACGATTCTAAACGCATACCCCGGCTTGATCATAATCTGTGTCTCTGCGTGCAATGTCGTCTGTCCCGTCTTGTCCAGATAATCCAAAATCGCTTGCAAAGCATCATGAACCGACAAGGTATATTCTTTTTCGTATGGCTCAAATTGCGATACAGTCGCATTCTCAGGATGACACCCGATAAAATAGAGGCTCTCCAGCGTGCGCATACTCGTTGTTCCCACCGCTACGATCTTACCCAATTGGCGTTGGATATGCGCAATCGTCTCGCGCGGTACAGCTATAATCTCCGTGTGCATCGTATGTTCGTTCGCGTCGGCTGTCTTAACCGGCAAGAATGTACCCGCACCCACATGCAGCGTCACCTCGTCCGTCTCAATACCGCGAGCACGCAGATCCTCCAAGACCTTCTCCGTAAAATGCAGACCGGCCGTAGGCGCGGCTACAGATCCTTTGATACGTGAATAAACCGTTTGATACGTTGTCTTGTCGCTCTCTTCGGTCTTGCGATTCAAGTACGGCGGAATAGGCAGTTCTCCTGCTGCATCTAAGATCTCCGCAAAAGACACATTCTCCTCGTCCCACTCAAAACGCACGGCAAACGTATTACCCAACACCTGCTCCTTATAAGCACGAAGCGATATTTTTAATTTTTCATTATTAATTTTTAATTCTATGGCATCCTCGTGCCATTTCTTCGCATTCCCCACCATACACTTCCATGTACAGCCGGTAGTCGAAGACAAAGAGAGTTGATAATCGTGCGGAGAAAGAGGCTCCAAACAGAACACCTCAATACGCGCTCCGGTTGTTTTATAAAATTCCAAACGCGCCTGTATCACGCGCGTATTATTATAGATAAGGAGCGAACCCGGCGTAATATAATCGCCTACATGATAAAAATGATCCTCACTCACCTGCCCGTCTCGATAGACCAACAACTTACTGTGGTCGCGTTCTGCCAGAGGATACTTGGCGATCCGTTCGTCCGGCAACGGATAATTATAATCAGCTATGTAAATGGGCTTCATTGCGTTTCCCTTGAAAAAGTTCATATTGATTGAATTGGCAATCCAACTCTCCGTTGAGCAAGCGCATTTTCTTTGATGGCTTGAGTCCGATACATTTCATCGCGGCAGTATTGGACGAGATGATCCAAGCGGTTGCGCCTGCGAATTGATGTTTGAGCGCCGTACCTATCTTGCCGTACAACTCCTCCATATCCTTGTTGGAAGCAAGTCGCTCGCCGTAAGGCGGATTAATCATCACCAATGCCCCCTCTGTCTGCAAGTCCTTCAATTCCTCCAAACGTACTTGTCTCAACACCACATCTTTCTGCACTCCCGCCGACTTAACGTTCTTTGCCGCCTGTTGTACGGCATAAAAAGAAGCGTCAGAGCCATAGATCGTATGTGTAAACTCACGCTCTGCCGAGTCATCATTATAGATCTCGTTCCATAAATCAGCATCGAAATCCGGCCATTTCTCAAACGCAAAGCCTTTACGGAAGACACCCGGCGCGATGTTGCGCGCCATGAGTGCCGCTTCTACAACGAACGTTCCCGAGCCGCACATAGGGTCATAGAAATCGCTCTGCCCCTTCCAACCTGCCATGCGCAGAAGTCCTGCAGCCAGCACTTCATTGATAGGTGCTTCGGTCGTCGCTACGCGGTATCCGCGCTTATGCAGACTCTCTCCGCTGCTATCCAGAGAAACCGTCACTTGTTCCGCTGAGATATGCACATTGAGTTGTATATCCGGCTCTTGCACCTGTACATTCGGGCGTTTATGTGCTTTCTCCATCCAATAATCTACGATGGCATCCTTCACCCTGTACGTCACAAAACGGCTGTTACGGAACACCTCGCTATACACCGTTGCATCAATAGCAAAAGTGTTCTCTGCCGTCATATACTTACTCCAGTTGATTCGCTTGAGTTGCTCATAGAGGCCATCGGTGTCCTTCGCTTTAAAAGTAACAATAGGAACTAATATACGCAGGGCCGTACGCAAAGAGAAGTTCGCGCGGTAAAGCAAGGCCTTATCCCCACTAAAAGAAACGGCTCGTCTTTCGATGAGCACGTCGTTGGCACCTAACTCGATCAGTTCTTGTGCCAGTACTTCTTCCAAGCCCTTAAACGTCTTGGCGAGCATAGAAAAGTTTTTCATGCGGAAAGAGAGGGATTCGAACCCCCGGTACCTTTCAGTACTTCGGTTTTCAAGACCGACGCAATAGACCACTCTGCCATCTTTCCAAAAGCGACCAAGTCGACCGTTTTTCTCGAGAATACTCTCTCGATTAAAAAGCGGCGACAAAAGTACTGCTTTTTTTTGAATTGTGCAAATAAAATTGATTTTTTACGCATAAAAATAATAATTTTTACTAAAAATCTTGCACATATCAAAATTTTGTAGTACCTTTGCAGCGAATTATGAACATACGTTAACTAACTAACTATTTTATATTCATTATGAAGAAAGGTTTATTTCTTAGCCTCATTGCTGCTGCAGTAGTGTTGGCATCATGCAACAAAACGTTGCCTAATCCGGAGCAGTTGAGTGTTAGTCCTGCTACGCTTGAGAAAGTGGGTAACAAGGTTAATGCAAAAATCACCGGTACTTTCCCTGAGAAGTCATTTGCTAAAAAAGGCGTACTGACCGTAACTCCGGTATTGAAGTTCGATGGCCAGGAGGTAGTAGGCGAGCCTGTTACCTACGTAGGTGAGAAAGCCAAAGAGAACGGTAAGACCGTTGAGTTTAGAGAAGGTGGTACTTATAGCCAGAGCTGCTCCTTCGACTATGTTCCCGCTATGCGCAAGTCGGAGTTGTATCTGCGTTTTGAAGGTAAGATCGGCAAAAAAGAGATCGAGATCCCAGACCTGAAAGTTGCTGAAGGTGTTGTGGCTACTTCGGAGCTCGCAGAGGCAAAGGACAACAAGCCCGCTGCTACACCGGATAAGTTCCAACGTATCATCCAGGAGATGACCGAAGCTGACATCAAGTTCCTTATCCAGAGCGCAGAGGTTCGTTCTGCTCAGACTCGTTCGGCAGAGATGAAGGCTTTGCAGGCTGCTATCAAGGACGCCAACGAGGCAGAGCGTAAGGCTATCAACAAGATCGAGGTTGCCGGCTATGCATCTCCGGATGGCGGTATGGACCTCAATGAGAAACTGGCTCAGAATCGTCAGAAAGCAACTGCTAAGTTCTTGCAGCGTGACCTCAAGAAGAACAAAATAGCTAATGCTATTGAGTCCAACATCACCGCTGAAGACTGGGAAGGCTTCCAGAAAGCAATGGAGAACAGCAATATCCAAGACAAAGACCTGGTTTTGCGCGTGCTCTCTATGTATAGCGATCCCGAAGAGCGTGAGAGCCAGATCAAGAACCTGAGCGCTGTGTACGGTGACATCAAGGAAGACATTCTTCCTGCTCTCCGTCGTAGCCGCTTGATCCTCACCACCGACCTTATCGGTAAGAGCGATGACGAGATCATGGCTTTGGCTAAAGAAGATCCTGCTCAACTGAGCGTTGAGGAGTTGCTTTATGCTGTTACCCTGACCGAGGACAAGGCAGAGAAGATGGCTCTGTATCAGAAAGCAGCTGAGCTCTACAACGACTTCCGCGCATGGAACGGTATGGGTCAGTTGTATTTCGAGGCAGGTAACTATGCCGAGGCTGGCCGTTGCTATCTCAAAGCATTGGAGATCGAGCCGAACGATCCGGACGTAAACTACAACGCAGGTGTGCTGTTCATCGCTACGAACGATCTGGAGAAAGCAGAGTATCATCTGGGCAAAGCAGCCGGCACAAAGGGTGACTTGGATGCTGCACTTGGTACACTCTACACCCAAAAGGGTGACTATAATGCTGCTAAGAAAGCTTATGGCAACAAAGCCACCAACAACGCAGCTGTTCAGCAGATCCTCAACGAGGACTATGCAGGTGCAGCTAAGACCTTGGACGCTGTCAAAGAGCCGAATGCTACCACCGCTTATCTGAAGGCTATTGTAGGTGCTCGTACCAACGACAAGGACGCTGTATATGCTAACTTGAAATCGGCTATCGAGCAGGATGCGAATCTCAAGACCCGCGCTGCCGAGGATATCGAGTTCGCTAAGTTCGCTGAGGACGAGGCTTTCCAAGCAATCGTTAAGTAATCATGTCTGTACTTTTTCCAAAAGTACGGAAACCACGTGAGTGGGACTATCGCCCCATTTACTATGACCCGGAAAAGGAGGCGCGCAAGGAGAAGAAACTTGCGCGTCTTCAGCACGGGTCTTTCCGTGAGGAGCATGAGAAGAACATGACAGAACTGCGTCAGAAGAAACAATCCAAGTTAGTCTTCTGGCTCGTTCTGCTGGCATTATTGATCTTTGCGTTTTACTTTATTCTCTGATGGATATCATTCATTTATTACCGGACAGTGTGGCTAATCAGATCGCAGCAGGTGAGGTGATTCAACGCCCCGCCTCTTGTCTGAAAGAGCTCGTAGAGAACAGCCTGGACGCGGGTGCTAAACGTGTGCAGGTCATTGTTCGCGATGCCGGACGTACGCTGTTACAGGTAATAGATGACGGAGTCGGAATGAGTGAGATGGACGCGCGTCTGGCTTTCGAGCGTCATGCGACAAGCAAGATACGCGAGGCGCAAGATCTCTTCTCTCTTCGCACGATGGGTTTCCGCGGCGAAGCCCTCGCTTCTATCTGTGCCGTAGCACAAGTAGAGATGACCACAAGACGCGCTGAAGACGAAACCGGCACACTGATTGAGATACACGGCTCGGATGTGGTGCGGCAAGAACCCTGTGTCTGCCCTGTGGGAACAAACATCAAAGTATCCAACCTCTTCTTTAATGTACCCGTTCGCCGTAAGTTCCTTAAAACCGACCAAACGGAATTAAGAAACCTGCTGACAGAGTTCTATCACATCGTGCTCGTCTATCCCAAAGTAGCCTTCACTTTCGTGCATAATGACGAGATCATTCTTGAACTACCGGCAGGTACGGAGAAACAACGTATTGAGGCGGTATTCGGCAATCCCAAACGCAACGTCTATACGTCTGCCTTTGTGGATGTGAACACAGAGACCGAACTGGTCTCTATCCGCGGGTTTGTCATCAAGCCCGAGAACGCAACACGCAAGGCGGAGCAGTATTTCTTCGTCAACGGACGCTACATGCGCCATCCGTATTTCCTTAAGGCTATTCAGACAGCCTATTCGGGCATGTTATCGGCTGATTATCAGCCTTCGTTCTTTATTTACTTCACGATTGCTCCTGAGGCCATTGACGTCAATATTCACCCTACCAAGACGGAGATTAAGTTTGCAGACGAGCAGGCCATCTTCCAGATTCTGATGGCAGCCGTACGAGAAGCGCTGGGTAAGTTCACTTTAGCGCCTCAGATTGATTTTGACACACAGGGTAATATCGATATTCCTCTTCCCAAAGATACTCCCGTATCCCGTCCACAAGTGACGGTTGATCCTACCTATAATCCTTTCCATACGCGAGGGGCTATCTATCCGGACAGAGCGCCCAAGAACTGGGAGAGTTTATATGAAGGTTTTTCGCAACCTCTTAGTGATCCGATCACTCCAAATACTCAGATTACCCAGAACACCCAGATTCCATTAAGCGATTCAGCGCCGATTTGGCAATACAAAAGCAAGTATATCTTTGTGCAGACCGAGAACGGTCTGTTGCTCATCAACCAACATCGCGCCCATATCGCTATACTCTATGCGCAATTACTGGAGCAGTTAACGCACGCTCAAGGCGCCATGCAGCAGTTGCTCTTCCCGGAAGTACTGAGTCTCCAAGCGGACGAGATGATTCTGGCGGCACAACTACTGCCGGACTTACAAGCTATCGGTTTTGACTTAGAGCAACTCAGTCCGGACAGCTATTCGATACAAGGTATTCCGGCACAATTAGCGAATCAGTCGCCCCTTCCGGTGTTGCAACATATCTTGCAGCAAGTGCGTGAACGCGGTGCTGATACACAGGCCGAATGGCGCGAACAAATAGCCCTTTCCTTGGCGGAGAACGCTGCTATTCCCTACGGCAGAAGTCTGACAGAAGCCGAGATGCGCGATTTGGTAAAAGGTCTAATGGCGCTACCCCAATACCGTCACACCCCCGACGGAAAAACCATCGTCTCGCTATTAACGGACGAAGAAATAGCCAAACGTTTCTAACAGACTAAACATATACGACCATGAAAAAATCATCTATCCTCTTTTATCTATTATCTTTTGTCTTTTTTGTAGCTTGTACGCCGCAGGATCATTTGACGATCTTGCACACGAATGATACGCATTCGCAGGTCGAGCCCAAAAGTAATGACCAAGGAGGCTATGCCCGCCGTATGGGACTGATTCGTCAGGAACGTAAGGCGGATAAGAACTTACTGTTACTGGACGCAGGTGATTTCTGTCAAGGGACTCCCTATTTTAATTTCTATCACGGACGTGTAGAACTCAATGCCATGAACAGGATGGGCTATGATGCCGCTACTCTCGGTAATCATGAGTTTGACAATGGTTTAGACACGTTGGCTGCAGTTTTGAAAACGGCTAAGTTCCCTATTGTTTGTGCCAATTACGACTTCACCGGCACCGCTATGGAAGGGGTAACACAAGCTTATGCCATCGTACGCAAGGGAGGTCTGAAGATAGGAATCTTTGGTTTAGGCTGTGATCCGGAGGGTATTATTTCTGATAAAAATTTCAAGCCTGCGGTCTATCTGGATCCGTATCCGGTTGCACAAAAGATGGTGGACACCCTTCGTGCACAACAATGCGACCTTGTGATCTGTCTGAGCCATATGGGTACGTACGGAAAAGCTCCTGAAGATGTATGCGACGTTCAGTTAGCCCAAAAGACGCGTGGAATAGATGTGATTATCGGCGGACATACACACCAATTATATGATCATTTGCGGGTTGCCAATTCGGATGGAGACAGTATTCCCTTGTGCCAAATGGGCAAGAGCGGGGTCTATTTAGGCAAAATTGTGCTAGATTTATGTGACAAAAATAAAAAATAAGACAAAAAAATTTGCATATTTCAGAAAAAAGCAGTAATTTTGCAGCGTATTTGAAAAATACGCGAAAATAAAATCGTAAAAAAGAAACTAAAAAACACATAAGTATTAACTAAATTCTTTTAGTATTATGGCAGAAATTGACGCAAAAGTTAAAGCAATCATTGTTGATAAGCTTGGCGTAGAGGAGTCTCAAGTAACTAGAGAGGCTAATTTCCAGACTGACCTTGGTGCAGATTCTCTGGACACCGTAGAGATGATCATGGAGTTTGAGAAGGAGTTCGGTATTTCTATTCCGGATGAGGACACTCAAAAGATCGGCACAGTAGGCGATGCAATCGCATACGTAGAGGAGAAAGTTAACGGGAAATAATTTCCTTTTCACCTTATTTTGCGAGTTTACGGTCCTGCTGTAAACTCGTATACTTTTTATTTATAGAATCGATAAGACATGGAGTTAAGACGAGTTGTTATAACGGGCCTTGGCGCCGTAACGCCGGTAGGTAATTCAGCTCCGGAGACGTGGGAAGCGTTGACAAAAGGAGTGAATGGAATTGCTCCTATCACGGCTTTTGATGCTTCTAATTTTAAGACCCAGTTTGCCGGTGAAGTGAAGGGTTTTGATCCATCACCGTTGATGGATCGTAAGGAAGCGCGTAAGATGGACCGCTATTCTCAGTTCTCCGTTTGGGTAGCCAACGAGGCGTTGGTAGACAGCGGCTTGGACCTTGAGAAAGAAGATCGTAGCCGCGTAGGTGTTATCTGGGGAAGCGGTATGGGAGGATTACAGTCTACCGAGGAGGAGATTATTGACTTCGCCAAAGGAGACGGTGTGCCCCGCTTCAATCCTTTCATGATTCCAAAGGCCATCCCGAGTATCGCAGCTGGACAGATCTCTATCCGTTTCGGTTTAGGCGGTCCGAGCTTCTCGGTGTCCACAGCTTGTTCGTCGTCTTCTCACGCTATTTGCTCTGCTTTTGACCAGATTCGTCTGGGTCATGCAGAAGTATTGCTGACAGGCGGCGCAGACGCTGATGTGACCTACACCGGTATCGGAGGATTCAACTCCCTGCATGCATTATCGACTCGCAATGATTCGCCTGAGACAGCCAGCCGTCCGTTCTCTAAGTCTCGCGACGGTTTTGTACTGGGCGAAGGTGCAGCTTGTCTGATCCTTGAGGATTATGAGCACGCTAAAGCCCGCGGTGCAAAGATCTATGCTGAGATCATTGGCGTCGGCATGACTTCGGACGCTTATCATATGACTGCTCCGGATCCGGAAGGAAAGGGTGCAGAGCGTGTGATGCGTCAAGCTATCAAAGATGCCGGTCTGCAACCTGAGCAGATTGATTTCATCAATACACACGGCACATCCACTCCGCTTGGTGACGTGACAGAAGTCAAAGCCATCCAGCGTGTGTTTGGTGAGCATGTGTATGAGATGAATCTGGATTCAACGAAGTCCATGACCGGTCACCTGATCGGTGCAACAGGTGCTGTAGAAGCCTTGGCTTGTATCATGGCACTCAAAGACGGTATTATCCCGCCGACGATCAACCATGATCCGGAGGATGTGGACGAAGAGATCGATTATCGTATTAACTTTACCTTTGACAAGGCGCAGAAACGCGATATCCATTATGCGTTGAGTAATACGTTCGGTTTCGGCGGCCATAACGCATGTCTGATATTTAAGAAATGGGAAGAGTGACCCAATACAATTCACTCGTATTAGTCTATTTAAAAACTTAAGGTATTATGATTGAGAAAATTGGTACAAACGCAGGTGCTGTATGGGCAGCTCTGCAGAACGGTGCTTTGGAATTGAAGGCACTGAAGAAAGCTACTAAGCTGAAAAACGATGAACTGGCTTTTGCTCTCGGCTGGCTTGCTCGTGAGGGTAAAGTTACCTTTACAGAGAAAGAGGCTGAGCTCGTTGTAGCTTTGGCTTAATATGATTATTGCAATCGTAGGCGCCAGTGGCGCTGTCGGACAGGAACTGCTGCGTGTTCTCGAACAGCGGCAGTTCCCAGTATCCGAACTTCGCTTATTTGGCTCGGCACGAAGTGCCGGTACTAAATATGCATTCTGTGGCAAAGAGTACGAAGTACAACTGCTGCAACATAACGACGCTTTCAAGGGCGTCGATATTGCTTTTGTCTCCGCGGGCGCGGGTGTATCACGCGAGTACGCGCAAGATATCACGCGTTTCGGTGCGGTGATGATTGATAATTCTTCTGCTTTCCGTATGGATGAGGATGTGCCGTTGGTGGTACCGGAGGTGAATGCCGAGGACGCATTGAATCGTCCTCGTAATATCATTGCAAATCCGAACTGTACCACCATTCAAATGGTCGTAGCGCTGCAGGCGATAGAACGTCTGAGCCATATCAAACGTGTGCATGTATCGACCTACCAGGCAGCATCGGGAGCAGGAGCACAGGCAATGAAAGAATTAGAAAACCAATATAGACAAGTACTCAACGGCGAGGAAGTGACGGTAGAGAAGTTCGCATATCAGTTGGCTTTCAATCTGATCCCACATATCGACGTATTCACAGATAACGGATACACGAAAGAGGAAATGAAGATGTACAACGAGACGCGCAAGATCATGCACTCGGATGTGAAAGTGAGTGCGACCTGTGTGCGTGTGCCGTCGTTGCGGGCACATAGCGAGAGCGTGTGGGTAGAGACCGAGCGGCCGATTCGTGTAGAAGAAGCGCGTGAGGCTTTTGCGCATGCAGAAGGTTGCGTCTTGATGGACGAACCGGAGAATAAGATTTATCCGATGCCGCTGTTCCTGAGCGGGAAGGACGAGGTGTTCGTCGGTCGTATCCGCAAAGATCTGACGGACGAGTGCGGTTTGAGTTTCTGGTGCGTAAGCGACCAGATCCGCAAAGGCGCCGCATTAAATGCCGTTCAGATTGCCGAGTATTTATTGAATCACGCACTAATCACACAATAATCACGCAATAATCACCCAATAAGACTCCGTTGCAGCCCTGTATTTTAGGGGGCTCGCAGAGGTTTTGTGGCTGAAAGCAAACAATGACAAGGACAGATATCGAAATAATGGCTCCTGTAGGATGCTGGGAGAGTCTGGCGGCCGCTATTCAATCGGGCGCTACGAGCGTCTATTTCGGCATTGAGCACCTGAACATGCGTGCTCGGAGTTCGGTGAACTTTACTACAGACGACATGGCTACTATCGTAGCGACTTGTCGTGAGGCGGGCGTGAAGACTTATCTGACGGTTAATACCGTGATGTATCCGGAGGACCTGCCGTTAATGCGTGAGATCGTGGACAAGGCACACGCAGTAGGTGTGGACGCTGTTATTGCGAGCGATATTGCTGTGATGCAATATGCCAACAGTATCGGCCAGGAAGTGCATCTGTCCACGCAGTTGAATATTGCGAACACGGAGGCGCTGAAGTTCTATGCGCAGTTTGCGGATGTCGTTGTCCTGGCGCGAGAACTGAATATGCAGCAAGTAGCTTCTATTTACAAAGATATCGAGGAGCAGCACATCTGTGGTCGAAGCGGACAACTGATTCGGATCGAGATGTTCTGTCACGGCGCGCTGTGTATGGCAGTGAGCGGTAAGTGCTATCTGAGTCTGAACAACTACGGCCTGAGTGCTAACCGGGGTGCGTGCGTACAAGTGTGTCGTCGCGGCTATACGGTGAAGGACAAGAGTTCGGATTTGGAACTCGACATCGACAACCAATATATCATGTCGCCCAAGGATCTAAAGACGATTCATTTCCTCAACAAGATGCTTGACGCGGGTGTTCGGGTGCTTAAGATCGAAGGCCGTGCACGCGGGGCGGAGTATGTGAGCACGGTGGTTAGTTGCTACAAAGAGGCGGTAGAGGCTTGGCAGAAGGGCGAGTACGCGAACGATGCGATTATCGAGCCGAAGATCGCTGAATGGGACGAGCGTCTGAGCCGTGTGTTTAACCGCGGTTTCTGGGACGGCTACTACCAGGGACAACGTCTGGGCGAATGGAATCATCGTTATGGCAGTCAAGCAACGCGCAAGAAAGTGTATGCGGCTAAGTGTACGAATTTCTTTAAGAACTTGAGCGTGGCAGAGTTCCTTTTGGAGGCTGTGGACACGATCGGAGAAGGACAAGAATGTTTGATCATCGGCGAGACGACCGGCGTTATTGAATGTACGCTGGCGGATCTGCATGACACGAACGGTAAACCGACCAAGAAAGTGCAACAGGGACAATATTTCTCGTTGAAGACCGAGCGGCTGGTTCGTCGCGGCGATAAGTTATATCTATGGGAAGCGGAATAGCACATATGATCACTCCGGTAAGCGCAGCATGGAGCAGTTGGACAATGTTCCTGCTTTTGCTATGCGCTGTACTGAGCGAGGTCTTTCAGCCGGGCGTCATCACGCAGGCACATGTGTCGCTTTTTGCGCGTTCCGACCGTAACTACAAAGAGTCACCCACTACGTTTATGGGTCAGTTTTTGGTTAGTCTGTTCCGCATAGGCACGCTGGCTATGGCATTGTGTCTGAGTCTGTACACGGAAGGACATTTCTCGCTGGTGGCTTATATAGCCGTTTGCGGGCTGATCTTGGCGATATTGCTCGTCAAGATGCTGTGCAACGCAATCCTGGATTTCACGTTTATGCTCACACGCCGGAACAGTGTGGTGTACGAGCATTATGCCAATATAGCTACGATAGTTACCGTTTTCCTATACCCGATCACACTGGTGTTATTGCGCATCGGGAGTCCTGTTGCGGGACAATGGATTTTGGGCATCGTATCACTCCTTTTTATCGCTATGTGGGTGTACCGCGGAGGACGTATGTTGATCTCCTCTCCCATGGCGGTTCTTTATTTCGCGGTATATATGTGTACATTAGAGATACTGCCTCTGGCCGTACTCTATGTTAGTTCTGCAAAATTGATAACAATAATATGATACACAAGATTCTTTTCTCTCAACCAAAGCCGGAAACGGCGCATAATCCCTACTCGCGTCTGGAGGACCAGTTTGGCGTGCAGTGCGATTTTTATCAGTTCATTCATATCGAAGGACTGACAGCCAGAGAGTTTCGTCAACAACACATCAACCCGTTGGATTTTACAGCAGTCATCCTCAACTCGCGTTTGGGTGCGGAGCATTATTTCCGCATGTGCGAAGAGATGCGACTGAATGTACCTGACTCGATGCATTACTACTGCAACTCGGAGTCGGTAGGACTATATCTGCAGAAATTCATCAATTATCGTAAACGCAAGGTCTTCTTCCCAGAGAGCGGGAATAAGTTCGAAGACCTGTTGCCGGCGATGCATCGTCGTCCGAACGAGAAGTACCTGATGGTGTTGTCAGATATCCACACGGACGAGCAGATCAATATGTTCGCTGAGAACGGCGTTGAAGTGACGCCGGCCATCATGTACCGCACGGTAACAACGCCTTGGCCGAAGGAGCAGGCATTTGACTATGATTTGATTGCGTTGTTCACACCGGCGGGTGTCACTTCGCTGTGCGAGAATTTCCCCGAGTGGAAACAAGGCAAGACACTTATTGCAGCTTACGGAGCAGGTACGGTTCGTGCTCTGGAAGAGGCCGGTTTCCGCGTCGATATCAGTGCCGGACCGGGACAAGAGTTTATGTCTCTGCCGATGGCTATCGCCGACTATTTGGAGAAAAATGCCTAATACGTTTCCCAAACATAGTAAGTTATGCGGTCAAGAACGTATTGCCGCGCTCTATAAAGAGGGAAAGAAGTTCACGTCCTGGCCTATACGTGTGACGTATCAGCCGAATGAGGCAGATACACAGGTGTTGGTTTGGGCACCGAAGTCGCTCTTTAAGCGCGCTGTGCACCGAAACCGCCTGCGTCGGTTGATGCGAGAAGCCTACCGACTGCATCAAGACTTACTGGGAGAACAACATTATTTGCTGGCGTTCAACTACATTGACAAAGAAGAACAGCCTTATGCCGTCATCGAAAAAGCGATATGCAAAGCCCTGAAAAAAATAGCAACGACCAAAGTTGGTTGATTTACGTGCGCAAGGCATTCTTGCTCCCGGTCTATTTCTACCGGGTGTTCATATCACCCTTGACTCCCCCTTCGTGCCGTTACACGCCAACTTGCAGTCAGTACATGGTCGAGGCGGTGCTTAAATACGGCATTTTCAAAGGCGGCTGGCTCGGCATTAAACGTATCTGCCGTTGTCATCCTTGGGGTGGAAGCGGATACGATCCGGTTCCCTGACGGGAAATTTGAGATTTTAGATTTGATATTTTATGCGTATTGATATTATCACATGTTGTCCGGAGTTACTGGAGTCTCCACTCAACCACTCCATCATCCAGCGCGCGAAGACAAAGGGTCTTTGCGAGATTTACGTGCATAACTTACGTGATTGGACGCTTGACAAACATCGTAAGGTGGACGACTATGCGTTTGGTTTTGGAGCCGGCATGGTGTTGCAGATCGAGCCTATTGATCGCTGCATCGAACATTTGAAATCCGAGCGACACTATGACGAGATCATCTTCACGGCTCCCGATGGGGTTCGTTTTGACCAGAAAGCCGCCAATGAGTTGTCACTCAAGGAGAATATTATCTTCCTTTGCGGGCACTACAAGGGAGTAGATCAACGTGTACGCGATCATCTTATCACACGCGAGTACAGTATCGGCGATTTTGTACTTACCGGCGGTGAGATACCTGCTGCTATGATGACGGATGCTATCGTTCGGCTGTTACCTGGCGCACTTGGAGACGTCGAGTCGGCACTTAATGACTCTTTTCAGGACGGACTGCTGGAAGCCGGTGTTTATACACGGCCGGCAGAGTACAAAGGATGGAAAGTTCCGGACATTCTTCTGAGTGGTCATCAGGCTAAGATCGAAGAGTGGAATTACGAGCAATCTTTGGAACACACCCGCAAAAGAAGGCCTGATTTGCTAAGTTGAGTTGTCAATTTTATGTTTTATAACATTTTTTTGCAAAAAAATTTGGTCATATTGCAAAAAAGCAGTACTTTTGCACCGTGTTTTTCATGGTATTAGATTTAAGGTTAAGTAAAAAGATTGGGTTGTCGTGAGACAACCTTCTTTGTTTATATAGCATAATGATGATATCGAGGGGCTAAAAAAGAGGGTTAAAGGTCTTTTTTTAGAACAAAATGCAAAAAAAATGCCCAAATATTTGCATATGTCAAAAAAAAGCAGTACTTTTGCAGTCCCGTTTGAAAAAGACGGTGTATATCGCGGAGTAGAGCAGTGGTAGCTCGTCAGGCTCATAACCTGAAGGTCGGTGGTTCGATCCCATCCTCCGCAACAAAACATTTTTTTGTTTGACGATGAAAAAAGCAGTTTTTATTTTTTTTCTGCTTAGCACGCTCTCCGTTTGCGCGGTGGAGCGTGTTTCTTTAGAAGCATTGCAGTCCAACTGGGCAAAGTACAACAATCAGATGGTTGAGTTACGGACTCCGCTAGTGGTCTGCGGTAGTTTTTATGACTCCTTGGTGTTGGCGCCTTATCGTCTTTTCTGTCCGGAAGAGATCGCAGAGGGTTTGGCGGACGGGGACAGTACACGTTACTATGAGATAGCGAAACGCAACAGAGACGTGCGTATCGTCGTTCATTGCCGCAATGACTATTATAACGTGCGTTGCGGAGATCAGGTAACGAAGATCGTAGCACGTGTGACGAGCGAGCGACATCTGGTGACAGGCAAACCCGTGCACACCAAACATGTACGTGTGCCACAGTTACCGAAAGCGAGAAAAGGCGAGTTACGCATCGTAGGAGCTAACATTGAGAACTACTTTGCTGATTTGGGCGGCTACGCCACTAAGCGAACGACTCCGAAGCAACAAGCACTCAAGACGCAAAAAATCGTCAAAGCGCTCCGCCAACTGAACGCGGATATCATTGCATGCTGCGAGATGCAGGTAGGCGACAAAGCGCCGCAGATGTTATTGAAAGAGTTGAACAAGAGCGGCAAGCACTATGCATTTGTGACGATGCCCTTGGAGAACATGGACCGTATCGGCGGATGTATATTATATAATACGGAACGCGTGCGCGCGTACGAGCAACCGCTCTCAGCGTATCATGACACAACCAGTCATTATTACGGACGTATGTTTGTGCAGGGTTTTGAGGACCTGAGTAACGGCGAGCGCTTCATTGTAGGTGTGAACCATTTTAAGTCTAAGCGAGCAGGTCGCGGGAACTACGACACACACCTCAAGCGCATGGAGAACACCGACTCGTTGTTGGCCATGCTTCCACGGGCAATGGAGTTGTACGGTGATTCGGATATCATTCTGCTCGGCGACTATAACTGCTACTCGCAGGAACAGCCGATACAGACTATCGTCCGTGCGGGATATGACCATGTGATCCCTACCGGAGACAGCGAGGCCTATTCGTATAGTTTCAAAGGCGAGGCAGGGTATCTGGACCATTGTTTTATGAGTGCGTCGATGATCAGACCCCTTGTCTGGGCACTGCCTTGGCACGTCAATGCGGATTGGTATTACTCCCATGGAGCATACAAGTTAAAAGACAAATCTCTCCATCGTTATGCCGATCACGACCCTATTGTAGTGGAGATAAAGTGGTAAAAAAGTAAGAAAATGCACTTTTTTGCATTTTTTTTGCCAAAATATTTGCGTATATCAAAAAAAAGCAGTACTTTTGCATCCGCTTTTGAGAAAAAAGCAGTTTGATCTTACTTTTAAAGTCAAAAAGATTGCGGAAATAGCTCAGTTGGTAGAGCACGACCTTGCCAAGGTCGGGGTCGCGAGTTCGAGTCTCGTTTTCCGCTCTTTTTTTTTGCCCAGATGGCGGAATTGGTAGACGCGTGCGTTTCAGGTGCGCATGCCGCGAGGTGTG
>CACYGT010000025.1 GCA_902774075.1 uncultured Bacteroidales bacterium | reverse complement strand
GCTCGTTGGTTTCGGATGGAGACTGCTTATAATTCCTTTGACACACTTATGCGCAAGATTCATTTATATACTACGCTGATACTCAGCTTCTTATCGCTCTTTACTTTCGCTATGCCGCGTCTGACGGTAGTAGTGACGGTGGACGGTCTGACTTCGGAGAACCTCAACACCCTGCGTCCGTATTGGCAACAGGGAGGTATCCGTACGCTGAGCGAGGAAGCTTTCCAGACCACTTTTGCCTATCCGCACCTCGTCTATGGTGGCAATGAGACGACCGCTACGCTCGTTACAGGCGTCACACCGGATAGGCACGGCTATACGATGGACACGTATTTCTCACGTAAGGACCGCAAGTTACATGCCATCTTAGAGGACGAGACGGCGCATGGTATCGGTACGGACATACAGGTCTCGCCGAAGGCCCTGCCCGCGCAGACGATCACCGACCGCATGAGACTGCTCTACCCTGCCGCAAAGATCTACGCCATAGGCATCTACCCGGAGACCACGGTGCTTTTAGCAGGTCATGCGGCAAATGCTTGCTGCTGGTTAGACCCTGAGAAAAAAGAATGGGTAGCCACGGCGGCATATACTGAAGGACTGCCGAATGCAGCCTTTGAGCAGAACAAGAGTGAGCGCATTGTTACGTTGGCGGCACGTGAGTGGACTCCGCGGATGGATATCCCCATGTACATGTCCCCCACGCCGCAAGAACGTAAGAAAGGTTTTCGGTATGAAGTCAAGTCTGTGCTGCGTCATGCACCTGAAGCGAACACATTGGTTATTGAACTGGCGCTGGCCCTGCAGTACGATCAGAAACTCGGTACGGACGCTACACCGGACCTGTTGATGCTCCAACTCAATAGTCTTAGCCCGCAAGCGCAATCGGACCGCATAGAGTCTGCGGAACATGAGGATATGTATCTTAGACTCAACCAAGATCTGGGCTATCTCATGGAGCAACTCGACCGCCGCATCGGACGAACAAACTACCAGATTTTGGTAGTGGGACGTCCTGTCTTAGGCACCTCCGAACAGAGTCTGAATGATATCCATATGCCTGTACAGGCTTTCAATGTCGACCGAGCCGCTGCCCTTACGGGAACGTATCTGATGGCGCTCTACGGCCACGAGCGCTGGGTGGATGGCGTGTATGGACAGTCGATATTTCTCAACCGTACGCTCATCGAGCAGAAACGGCTCAACCTTGAGACGATTCAACGCCAGGTGGCTAATTTCCTGATGGATTTTGAGGGCATACAGATCGCGATGCCGGGATACGAAGCGAATCGCTATCCGATCCTCGGCGCATCGCTAAGCAAGAAACATACGGGCGATGTGGTCTTTGTGTTACAACCCGGTTGGAGACTGATGCTCGACGAGAAGAGCACGGTGGATAATATCATCGATGATAGCCCCAAATCCCCCTTGCTGTTCTGGAGCGGAACACTCCGCCCGATGCCGCAAGGCACGATCACGGCTACTAACGTAGCAGATTTGATATTTTAAATTGGACATTTGAAATTTGATAGAATATGATTTTTCACGAATTAAAAGTACATTATGACCGTCAGACGGGTGAGGATAACCCCGGCAAAGTAAAAGAGATTTACTTGGTGGACGGTGCGGTTAATTGTTCCGACGCAGAGAACTGCGTGCTGGAAGAGATCAAGCCTTTTATCTTCGGTGATTGCGAGGTACACAGCTGCAAGCGCAGCCAGTTCTTTGAGGTCTTCCCGAACGAAGGCGGCGCGTACTGGTACAAAGCCCGCGTAGAGATGATCACCATTGACGGCGAGAAAGAGACCCGCAAGAACGTAGCTGTGCTCGTGCAAGCGAACATGCTGGACGATGCTGTCTTTGCGCTCAAGACGTCTCTCAAGTCCTACGATTGCGAGATCATCTCAGTAGCCAAGACCCAGATCATGGATATCCTGCACGCCGTACATTAATCCATTATGCTCCAATTCGACATACGCGCCATATTGAAGAGCAAAGCGCCCAAAGCGCATGTACCGAACTTCCTCGTTCGGTACCTCGAGCGTATTGCGCATGTGGCGCAGATGAACTCGTTCCTGCGTAAGTACCCCACGAAGAAAAACTACGACTTTATCAAACTGGTAATCAGCGAAGAACTGGGTTGCACTGCGTCTATTGATGGCACGGAGCATATACCTACTGATGGCAAGCCTGTTATCTTCGTTTCTAATCACCCCCTCGGAGGCCTGGACGGAATGATCATCGCTCAGATGATTCACGAGACGCGTAAGGAGCGAGAGTTGAAAGTGATCGTCAATGAACTGCTGATGTACATAGAACCCATCAACGGACTCTGGGCGCCGGTCAATAAGGTCGGACGACTCAGCCGCGAACAGGTCGAGGCGCAGCAACGCATGTGGGAGTCGGGCACCGATGTGCTCACATTCCCTGCCGGTGCGTGCTCGCGTCTCCAACGCATCAACGGGCATTGGCAGATACAGGATCTGGAGTGGCAGAAGAACTTCGTTCAGCGCGCAAAGGAGTACCAACGTGATATCGTGCCGATCTATTTTGAGGGACGGAACAGTCGGTTCTTCTACATCCTTGCACTCCTCAGGAAGTGGCTACATATCAAACTGAATATCGAGATGTTATACCTCGTGGACGAGATGTACGGTGCGCATGGCAAGCACTTCCAAGTGCACGTCCTGCCGCCTATCCCCTACACCACTTTTGATAACACCAAAACGCCCAAAGAGTGGGCTCAATATGTAAAATCTATTGTCTATGCAACCAATTATACCAGCTGTTGAAACATCTGTTCTGGAAAAAGAACTGGAAGGTCATTTGTTACGTCCGTCGAACAAAGCGGATAACCTTATCTATGACATCACGGCGCACGAGTGCCCGAACGTCATGCGCGAGATAGCACGTCTGCGTGAGATCAGTTACCGAGACGGAGGAGGAGCTACCGGCAATGAGATGGATATCGATGACATGGACACGATGGCCAAGCCTTATCACCAACTCATTGTATGGGACCCGGAGCATAAGCAGATCATCGGAGGCTACCGGTACCTGCTGGGCTCCGAAGCCGAGATACGTGACGGACAGCCGTATATCACGTCTGCCCACCTCTTCCATTACTCGGAGAAATTCATTCGCGAGTACTTACCACAGACCATTGAGTTCGGTCGTGCGTTCGTACAGCCGATGTATCAGCAACGCGAGATGGGTGTCAAGGCGCTCTTCGCACTCGATAATATCTGGGACGGCATCGGAGCGGTGATGCATAATAACCCCGAAGTGCGGTGGATGATCGGTAAAGTGACGATTTATCCGGACTATAACGCGACCGCCCGCGAGTTGATTTATGCGTACCTGGACCAATACCACCGCGGCGAAGAAGGGCTCTTTGGCCCCTATAAGCCGTTTATCTCCGAGCCTCTGAGTAACAGTCCATTTGCCGGAGAGGACAAACAGGAGAACTACCATATTCTCCAGCGTGCCGTGCGCGAACAAGGAACGGTGATACCGCCTATGTTCTCTGCTTACCTCAACATCACCAATGAACTGCAGTTCTTCGGCAATGCCATCAACGATGAATTGGCGAATGTCTATGAGACAGGTATCATGGTGGATCTGGAAACAGTTTACCAGGAGAAGAAAGAACGCTATATCACGCCGTATATTCAATGGAAGGAGTCGCGCAACAAATAAATAAGGTACGTGCGCATATACCCGCGGGCGTGACTCTCGTGTGTGTGAGTAAGTTCCAACCGATAGAGGCAATACGGGAAGCGTACTTTGCCGGCGAGAGACATTTCGGGGAGAGTCGCGTGCAGGAACTGCAGCAGAAAGTGCCGCAATTACCTGCGGATATTCATTGGCATTTCATTGGCCACCTGCAGACCAACAAAGTGCGGGACTTACTCAAACTGCGTCCGTACCTCATTCAGTCCGTGGACTCCGAACGACTTCTTAAAGCCATCAATGACGAAGCTGCCAAACAAGGCTTTGTCCAAGACGTCCTGCTCGAGGTGCATGTGGCCAAAGAGGAGACAAAGACCGGCTTCTCGCCGGAGGAGATTGAAGATCTGAGATTGAAGATTGAAGATTTTCAGCATGTACGTGTACGCGGTCTTATGACGATGGCCACGAATACGGAGGACGAGGCAGAGATAAGAAGGTGTTTTCTAACAGCGCAAGCGCTCCTTTCAACTTTCAACTTTAAACTTTCAACTTTAAGCATGGGCATGAGTGACGACTATCCGATCGCTATCGAATGCGGTGCGACGATGGTTCGTATCGGAAGTACGATCTTTGGGGCACGCGACTACTCGCGCAAAATCAAGGCCGCATTCTTCGACCAAGACGGAGTACTCTTTAACTCGATGCCTTACCATGCGCAGGCATGGGAGTTGGCGATGAATGAGAACGGACTACCATTCACCAAGAACCAGACCTATCGCAACGAAGGCCGTACGGGCGCGTCGGTCATCAACGAGGCGTATCGTTTGGTACATGGCATAGACGCGCCACAAGAAGTGGTTGAAGCGGTATATAGCGCCAAGTCGAACCATTTTATTCGTCTTACGGGCGGTAAGTTGCCGGAACTGATCCCGGGTATCAAGGATGTACTTCGCTTTCTGCACGAGCATGGTATACAATGTTGGGTAGTGACAGGATCCGGTCAGCGAAACCTGATCAATAGTCTTAACGACACGTTTGACGATGTCTTCACGGGTATCATCTCCGCTTTCGATGTCACCAAAGGCAAGCCCGATCCGGAGCCTTATCTCAAAGCCTGGGAACGCTCGGGCTTTAAGAAAGAAGAGTGCATGGTCGTAGAGAACGCCCCGCTGGGTGTGCGAGCCGGTAAAGCCGCGGGACTCTATACAGTGGCCGTCAATACGGGTATCTTATCCGACGCGGATCTAAGGGAGGAAAAAGCAGATCAAGTGTTTGAGAACATGGAACAACTACTCCGATGGTTGGAGACAAAAATCTGATAAGGACTGCCATTTTGGCAGTTCTTTTTAGTTTGGCGCATAGTTTGTTGTTTGGTTAGCAAAGCATATTAACTAAACAATATACAACTATGAATGCAACGAATCAAACAAATCAAAATGAAAACCTCAAGAAGTTCGCGATCAACCTGTGTGAGCGGGCGAAAGAGGGCAAATTAGACCCTGTCATCGGACGCGATGATGAGATCAGACGGGTATTACAAATCCTTAGTCGTCGTACGAAGAACAACCCTATCCTCATCGGAGAACCCGGTGTGGGTAAGACAGCTATTGCCGAAGGACTCGCCCATCGTATTGTGCGAGGCGACGTGCCGGAGAACCTGAAGAAGAAACAGATCTACTCCCTTGATATGGGTGCACTCATCGCGGGTGCGAAATACCAAGGTGAGTTCGAAGAGCGTCTCAAGGGCGTAGTGAACGAAGTGGTCGCTGCCGCCGGTGAGATCATATTGTTTATTGATGAGATACACACGCTCGTAGGTGCCGGTAAATCCAGCGGTGCCATGGACGCGGCGAACATCCTGAAACCTGCGCTGGCACGCGGTGACCTAAGAGCTATCGGCGCTACGACGCTGGACGAATATCAGAAGTATTTCGAAACCGATAAGGCGCTGGAACGTCGATTCCAAAAGGTGATGGTGGACGAACCCGACGAGGCAGCTACGATCTCTATTCTGCGTGGTCTCAAAGAACGCTATGAGACCCACCATAAGGTGCGTATCAAAGACGATGCTATCATCGCAGCCGTCACACTCTCTACGCGTTACATCACCGACCGTTATTTACCGGACAAGGCCATTGACCTGGTGGATGAAGCGGCCGCCAAACTGCGTCTGGAAGTGGACTCCAAGCCCGAAGAGATTGATACTTTAGATCGTCAGATCAAACAACTGGAGATTGAGCGCGAGGCCATCAAACGCGATAAGGACGAAGCGAAACTGAAAACCATCGAGGCGCAGTTGGCAGAACTCAAGAAACAGAGCGACGAACTCAATGCGCGCTGGAACAAAGAGAAAGGATATGTAGCTACTATCCAGAACGAGAAAGCACGTATCGAGACCCTCAAACATGAGGCAGAAGTAGCGGAGCGCGAAGGTAACTACGGCAAGGTAGCGGAGATACGTTATAGTCAGATCCCTGCGGCAGAGTCGAACATCAAAGCCGCGCAGGACGCACTTCACGCCATCAGCGACGAGAGCCTGATCAAGGAGGAAGTGGACGAAGACGATATCGCAGATGTAGTAGCTCGCTGGACCGGAATACCGGTATCGAAGATGAT
This sequence comes from uncultured Bacteroidales bacterium, assembly GCA_902774075.1. Classification (GTDB taxonomy): domain Bacteria; phylum Bacteroidota; class Bacteroidia; order Bacteroidales; family Paludibacteraceae; genus Colicola. The sequence continues at coordinate 13,112 of CACYGT010000025.1, read as the reverse complement.
GCAGTCCGAGCGCGACAAACTGCTGCACTTGGAAGAAGAACTGCACAAACGTGTCATTGGTCAGAATGAGGCGATAGAGGCAGTCAGCGACGCGATAAGACGTTCGAGAGCAGGACTTCAAGACCCCAAACGACCGATCGGCAGTTTTATCTTCTTAGGTACGACGGGTGTCGGTAAGACCGAGTTGGCAAAGGCGCTCGCGGACTACCTGTTCGACGATGAGAACATGATGACTCGTATCGATATGAGTGAGTACCAGGAGAAGTTCAGCGCGACGCGACTCATCGGTGCACCTCCGGGATACGTAGGATACGATGAAGGCGGACAGTTGACCGAGGCGATACGTAGAAAACCCTACTCCGTTGTGCTCTTCGACGAGATAGAGAAAGCGCACCCCGATGTGTTCAACGTCTTGCTGCAAGTGCTGGACGATGGCCGTCTAACTGATAACAAAGGTCGACTCGTTAACTTCAAGAACACGCTCATCATCATGACGTCTAACTTGACCGAAGAACAACTGCGTGCGACCGTACGACCGGAGTTCATCAACCGTATTGACGAGATCATTCACTTTAGTGAACTGACCGAAGACGATATCAAGGCCGTTGTCGGACTGCAAGTAAGCCGGATCCATAAGATGCTCGAAGAGCAAGGTATCGACCTGCGCGTTACAGACGATGCGATCAGTTATATCGCCAAGGAAGGCTATGACCCGCAGTTCGGTGCAAGACCGGTCAAGAGGGCGCTGCAACGACTTGTGCTCAATGAACTCAGTAAGTCCATCATCGCCGGTAAGGTCGATCAATCCAAACCGGTCATTGTGGAACTGCGAGACGGGGAACTGAAGTTCCGGAACTAATGAAAATAGCGAGCTTTGCGGCTCGCTATTTTTTTTACATTCTCTCAGGCATCTCGATGCCTAAGAGCGACATCGCGGACTGCAGCACTTTCGCCACGTTTTTGGCAAGCAAGAGACGAAGCGCGCGCTTGGCTGCGTCGGGTTCGTTGAGGATACTCAGGTCGTGATAGAACGAGTTGAAGTCGCACGCGAGATCGTAGGCATAGTTACAGATGACCGCGGGTGAGAAGTTATCGCCGGCGTTGCGCACGACAGCGGGATAGTCCGTAAGTCGTTGGATTACATCCAACTCCTTAGTTGAAAGTTGAAAGTTGAAAGTTGAAAGTTTTTCTTCTTTCTCCGCTTTGCGGAGCACGCTTTGGATACGTGCGTAGGTGTACTGGATGAAGGGTCCGGTGTTGCCGTTGAAGTCGATGGATTCGGCAGGGTTGAAGAGCATGTTCTTACGCGGATCCACCTTGAGGATGAAGTACTTAAGGGCTCCAAGGCCCACTTTGCGGGCGATCTCGTTGGCTTCGTCTTCTGTGATACCTTGCAGCGTGTTTACTTTGTCTTTGGAAATCTCGCGAGCATCTTCGACCATCTTGTCCATCAAGTCATCGGCATCGACCACGGTGCCTTCGCGGGATTTCATCTTACCGTTAGGCAGTTCGACCATGCCGTACGAGAAGTGCACAAGTTCCTTGCCGAAGGGGAAACCGAGGCGGTCGAGGAGGATAGAGAGCACTTTAAAGTGGTACTCCTGTTCGTTGCCGACCACATAGACCATCTTGTCGATGGGATAGTCCTGGAAGCGAAGCTTTGCCGTACCGATATCCTGGGTCATATAGACCGAAGTGCCGTCGGAACGGAGCAGCAGTTTCTCGTCCAGGCCGTCTTTGGTGAGGTCTGCCCAGACAGAACCGTCTTCGCGGCGATAGAACTGACCGGCCGCAAGGCCTTTTTCTACTTCGGACTTGCCTTCGAGGTAGGTGTTAGACTCGTAGTAAATCTTATCGAACGACACGCCCATACGTTGGTAGGTCTCGTCAAAGCCGGCATATACCCACTCGTTCATACGCGCCCAGAGAGCACGTACTTCGGGGTCGTTCGCCTCCCATTTGCGCAGCATCTCCTGGGCTTCAAGAATCAGCGGTGCCTCTTTCTTCGCGGTCTCTTCGTCGAGACCCTTTGCCATAAGTTCGGCTATCTGCGCTTTGTACTCTTTGTCGAAACGAACGTAGTAGTCACCGATGAGGTGATCACCTTTCTTACCGCTGGACTCAGGCGTCTCGCCGTTTCCGTATTTGAGCCATGCGAGCATGGACTTACAGATATGGATACCGCGGTCGTTGACGATATTAGTCTTCACCACTTTCCAGCCGTTTGCTTCTTGTATCTTGGCGATCGAGAAACCGAGCAAGTTATTACGTACGTGTCCGAGGTGCAGCGGTTTGTTGGTATTTGGGGACGAATACTCAACCATCATCAACGGCATTTTCTCATTTTCCCATTTACCATTTGGACATTTGAAGCGGCCGTAGTTGTCGTCCTTGTCGATGGCTTCGAGTTGTTTGATCCAGAAGGCATCATCAATAACGAGGTTAAGGAAGCCCTGCACGGCGTTATACTTGGCCACGATGTCACTCTTGACCAGTTCTTCGCCTATCTCTGCAGCTACTTGAGCCGGGGCTTTGCGAGCCAACTTAACAAACGGAAAGACCACGAGTGTGATGTTTCCCTCGAACTCAGGACGGGTCTTCTGCAATTGTATCTGGCTATCATCGGCATCGACGCCATAGAGTGCCTTGACTGCCGACTTAGCCAATTGAGAGATATGTTGTTCTAAAGTCATAAAATCATTTACGATTTGACGATTTACGATTTACAATTTAGGGTACTTTCTGAACCAGCTACTTATTTTCAGTCGGATAACGCCTAACAAAGCTTCAGAGAAGATACCGCCGGACATTTTGGAGGTACCGAGCACACGGTTGACGAAGACGATCGGCACTTCGATGATCTTCGCGCCGCACTTGTGGGCGGTGAACTTCATCTCGATCTGGAAGGCATAGCCTTTGAAGCGGATCTTGTCGAGTTCGATCGTCTCGAGCGTATGGCGTTTGTAGCAGACGAAGCCGGCTGTGGTGTCGCGGATACTTACGCCGAGAACGGTACGTACGTAGAAACTGGCGAAATACGACATGAGCACGCGTCCCATAGGCCAGTTAACGACGTTGACACCGGTCACATAGCGGCTACCGATAGCGAGGTCAGCGCCTTGGTTAGCACACGCGTCATAGAGCTTGAGCAGGTCCTGCGGGTTATGGCTAAAGTCCGCGTCCATCTCGAAGATATAATCGGCCTTGTGCTCGATAGCCCACTTGAAACCGCAGATATACGCTGTACCGAGTCCGAGTTTACCGGAACGCTCCACGATGAACAGGCGGTTCTTGAACTTACCTTCCATCAGTTTTTTGACGATATCAGCTGTGCCGTCGGGCGAGCCGTCGTCGATGACGAGTACGTTGAACTCCAGCGGCAGTTCCATGACAGCCGTGATGATGGCTTCGATGTTTTCCTTCTCGTTGTAAGTCGGAATAATGACTAATCTTTCCATATTATTGTGTGATCATTTTGTCGTTTAATTCATAGACCGGACTCGGGGTCGTACGGTCGAGCGGCTGGAGGAAGATGTCCTGTCCGGGCACTATCTCTATCTCTTCGAGATAGGAAGCGACGGTGTTGTATGCCACTTCGGGGTCGTTGTTCTCCAGCGAGAGGTGGCAGAGCCAGACGTTACGCAGGTCGGGGTGCCAGTTGCGCTCGAGCAGTTCGCCGCACACGTCGTTGGACTGATGGCCTCGCGGCGAGAGGATACGCTGCTTCAAATAGGTCGGATACGGACCGTTGAGCAGCATGTGCTCATCGTGGTTCGCCTCAATCACTAAGTGATTGGCCGTGCGGATATAGGACTCCATCTCTTCGTTCACGGAGCCGCAATCGGTCATAAGCACGAAGCGCTGACCAAGGTAGTCGATGCAATATCCGAGGCAGTCGGTCGAGTCGTGCTCGATATGGAAGGTGTTGATCTTCATGCCGAAGAGCTCCCACTCTACGCCGCGCTCAAAGAAACGTCGGCTGCTGCGCAGTTTCTCGCGCACGCCGTAGTTGTGGTCGATACCTTCGTGGATCTCCGCGGTCGTGTAGATAGGTAGGCGCACGCGCTCGCCGAGCGTGCCTACCGCGCGTATATGATCCGCGTGATCGTGCGTGATAAGGACACCCATGATGTTGTGGAAATCCAACCCCATCTCGCGTAGACATTTCTGAATGGAACGGGCAGAGATACCGGCGTCGATCAGGATTCCCTGACGACGTGTACCGAGGTAATAGCAGTTTCCGCTACTTCCGCTGGCAAAACACCTAAATATAAGCCCGTTTTCCTCCATAATACAAAATCGGCTACAAAGGTACTACAAAAATTGCATATATGCAAGTTTTTGGAACATTTTTTTTGCAGGGCGGAAAAATATTCCGCGATTATTGAGAGCCCTTAGGCCATTCGGATAGCGTATGAGGAGGTCGAAGGTACTAAAGTCCAGGAGGCTAAAAAGAGGCAAAATGAAATTGCAAAAAGTGCGATTTTTGGCAATTTTTAGTATGCGTGTAACATAAAGAATATCAGTTAATTAAAGTATGAAATTTTAATAAAGTCTAGGATTGGTTATAGGAGGGTCTGAGATAGAGTATAAGATAGGTACTTTTTGAGTCGGGAAAAGGGAGAAAAGTACGGACGAAATGTATCAAAAACAGCAAATCCGCATCAAAAGTGCAGATTTTTTTGTGTATGTCAAAAAATATTAGTAATTTTGCACTCGCAAACTCACGCTGGGGGTATGTCTCATGCGTGGGAGGGGATTTCCCCTCTTAGGCGGAAGCCGCTTCTCCCACTTCAATGGGAGAACGCTCCGGGGTGAGGGAGCAGACATAGTTAATGGCGTTTACTAACGCTTGTTTTTGACCATTTGGAACCTGAGAAACTTCAAATTTGAAACTCGAAAACAAGTAGCAGTAGATGCTCATGGGTGTATAATACGCCCGCGTGTACCATATAGGTACGCGTGTGTGCTCATATATACACAGCGTGGGTTTCTGCATTGCTTATTCGGTTTCATGGGTTTTCTCAGGACCTCAAATGGCGGATAAGCAAAAAGGGAATCCGCGTTTTAAATTTATCCCATTCTCTTTTAGCCTAATCCTCTCAAAGACAATCGCCTTCGCCTTTGTCTATGTCTTCGTGTGTAGAACTGAGCGAAAATGCTAAAGACCGACAAAATACAACTTGCACCTACCGATCAATGTACCGGGTGTTCGACATGTGTATCTATTTGTCCGACAGGAAGCATCTCTATGAAGGAAGATAGAGAAGGCTTTTTGCAACCACATATTGATACAAGGTAATCCTATCATATAATTCGTTTGTTAATCATAAGGATAGGTTAGTATTGTTTTTAGATAACAATAATTGATTTTCATCAAACAATGCGAGATACAAATACAAAAGCAAAAAAGTTCATGAATAAAATATGAAGGGAATATATCTTGATATAAATATACAATAAATAATTATGCCTTTTCTTTCTATAGTAATACCTGCATTTAATCGTGCTCACACAGTTGTGAGTACAATTGAGTCTTTCATTGCTCAGGATTACAAAAACTGGGAAATGTTAGTTGTTGATGATCATTCAAAAGATGATACGAAACAAGTTGTAGAGGCTTTTTGTGAGAAAGACTCTCGCATTCATTATTTAGTTAACGAGCGAAAGAAAGGAGCTCAAGGGGCAAGAAACACAGGCATATTGCATGCTTCTGCAGAATGGATTCTAATATTTGATGCTGACGACAAGGCTCATTTTAACTTTTTGAGCAAGTTAGTTGCAGGTATTCAAAATGACATTGATGTAGTTTCATGTGACTTAAATGCCGTTCATACAGATGTCAATAAAATTGAAGTAATGGAAGGTGGTGGAGATGGTTATATAGAGCCACTCTTAATGTCACATCAAAAATACATATATTTTGATGTCGGCATTATTAGGAAAAGCAAACTCCTTGAAATTGAATTGCTTGATGAAGATTGCCCTGCATATCAGGAATTTGACACACATCTTAGATTGAGTGCTATATGTAAATATAAATGGGTAAAGGAAGCATTAGTTGATTGGTTTGTAGGAGGAATAGACACTATTACATCAAAGAAAAAACTAAATCGTAATGCGCGTTGTTATGTGGTTTGGCATAATCGAAAAAGATGGCGAGAATTAGAATATAATGCTTTTATACATGAAGTGCTTTCATTATTTGCTCACTCTTCATTAAAAGCCAAGTGGCTACTTATTAAAGCTGCTCCAGAGATACTGCTCTTTTGGCCAGCTGTATATATAAACATTGTGATACGCCTGATTAACCGCAAATGCAATACGCATATTCCTCAAATATGATAGCATCTCTAAAATCTCATACTGGTTTGTTTTCTTTACGCGACATTCGTGAATGGATCTCACGTCGCAATAAAGAGGTAAGAGTAAATGTTGAGCAGATACCATTTGCCGAAATGGAGCATTGGTATCAGGATAAAGATGGCAGTCTACATCATGAGACTGGTAAATTCTTTTCTATTGAAGGTATTCGTGTTCAGACTGACTATCCGAGCCCATGCGAGTGGAAGCAACCGATTATCAATCAGCCTGAGATTGGATATTTAGGAATACTGACGAAGGAGATTGATGGTGTATTGTATTTCTTGATGCAAGCAAAGATAGAACCTGGAAATGTCAATCACGTTCAATTATCGCCTACTCTCCAAGCTACCAAAAGTAATTACACGCAAGTTCACGGAGGAAGAAAAGCCGCCTATTTAGAGTATTTTCAAAATGCGAAGCCACATCAGATAATACTTGACCAACTACAATCAGAACAAGGAGCGCGTTTCTTACGCAAGAGAAATCGGAATATAATTATCAAGGTAGATGAAGACGTTCCTGTGTTGGAGGATTTCTATTGGTTAACTTTGGGGCAGATCAAGGCATTAATTCAGGAAGATAACCTCGTGAATATGGATACTCGTACTGTCATCTCTGGTATTGACTTTACGGAATATATACATTCTGATAAAGATTTGGAAGGAATGTCTGTATTTGGTAGAGATATGGTTGCATCTTCAAAATTGCGAAATGGTCATAGTTCCATGCATGAGGTGTTATCTTGGTTTACTAACTTAAAATCAGGCTATGATTTGACTGTTTCCGAGACGCCATTGAACCAGATTGCCGAATGGGAATGCAAGGCATATGAGATTGTGCGGAAGGATAAGCAGTATTTTCGCATTCTTGGCGTTAGAGTTAGTATTGATAATCGTGAAGTCCGTTCGTGGTGTCAGCCATTAGTTCAACCGATGCAAGAAGGTATATGCGCATTTGTAGTGAAAAAGATAAATGGTATATATCATTTTCTTGTTCAGGCAAAAATGGAATGTGGAAATAGAGATGTATTTGAGTTGGCTCCTACCGTACAATGTATGACTGGTAGTATCTATGACGGAACACCGCGTCCACCATTCACGGACTATGTGCTCAATGCTCAAAAAGAACAGATTGTATTTGACACACGACAGAGTGAAGAAGGAGGAAGATTCTATCAAGAACAAAATCGGAATATGCTGGTTATTGCAGATGAAGATTTTGAGGAAAAACTACCTCCAACGTATTGTTGGATGACTTTGGGTCAAATAAACAACTTCCTTTTGTATAACAACTATATCAACATACAAGCTCGTAGTTTAATAGCAGCAATACCATACGTTTAGAATTATGAATAGAATGAAATTTATAGTAATAGGTTGCGGTAATATCGCGCAGCGTTGTTCTATCCCGGCATTGATGAACTCCGGTGTGACAGAAGTAGTGTGCGTCGTTGATACGGATGAGCACAAACGCGAGATTGTAGAAGGACGATTCGGTTTGCCGTTTGAGACAGATCTGCATCATGTGCTGGAAACGTATGAGTTTGAGTCCGTCTATATCTCTACGCCTAATGCTATCCATGTGCAGATGGTGGAGGAGGTTGCTCCGTATCAGAAGAATATCTTATGCGAGAAACCCTTAGCAGGTTCAATGGCGGATGCCGAACGGATTGCAGAATTAGGAATTCAGTACAATATCCCCATCTTCGAGGGATTCATGTACCAGTTCCATGCACAACACAAGATTAAGAACCAACTGATTGCCGATGGCGCGATTGGTGAACCGCAACTGTTCCAAGGTTGGTTTGGCTTTCCCCCGATAGCCGATACGGACTTCCGCTATAAGAAAGCTCTTGGTGGAGGTTGCGTATTGGATAGTTGCGCGTATCTTGTGCATTCAGCACGCCATTTCTACGGCTGCGAACCGGAGAACGTGTATGCGGTTCTCTGCAAGGAAGAAGGACGCGAAGTAGAAACGCATGCTACGATCCTGCTGGATTTCGGACAGGGCAGAGTAGCGAATCTTGTATCGGGATTCAATAATAAATACAAGAGTCAGCAGGTGATTTGGGGAAGCAAGGGATTGCTGTCGTTGGAACGCGCCTATGCATTGCCACCGGATTTCCAATCGACGCTGACGATTGAGACACAAGAAGGAATCAAGCAACAAACCATGCCGGCATGCAATCACTTTGAAGAAGAGATGCGTTATTTTGTGGCGAATTATGCTACTATGGCTGATGAATGGCGCGAGGAATTCTTGAACCAGACGAAAGTATTGATGCGCGTGAAAGAATATATTGTAAAAGAGAAAATATAAGATTATGAGCAAAAATATTTATGTAACGATGCCTACGTTGGCACCTTTAAATGAAGTAGATGCATATTTGCTGCAGGTATGGGAGTCTGGTGTGATGACGCATAATGGTCCACTGCTTCGTAAGTTTGAGCATGATGTGGCGGAATGGCACGGGATGCAACACCATACTGTAGTGGTAAATGGAACGATTGCTTTGCAGTTGGCAATACGTGCATTGGGCTTAAAAGGTGAGATTATCACTTCTCCGTTCTCATTCATCGCAACAACCAGTGCCATCATGTACGAAGGATGTACTCCTGTGTATGCAGACATCAATCCAGAGACTCTGAATATCGATCCTGCAAACATAGAAGCCGCCATCACGGATAAGACTGTAGCCATTATGCCTGTCCATGTGTTCGGCAACACCTGTGAAATAGAGGCAATAGAAGCCATTGCAAAGAAGCATAATCTGAAGGTAATTTACGACGCGTGTCACTCAGTTGGAGTTAAATACAAAGGCAAAAGCGTCTTTGCCCATGGAGATGTGTCTTGCACCAGTTATCATGCTACCAAGATGCTTAACTCTGGAGAAGGAGGAGGATGTTATACCAACGATGCAGAATTGGATGCCAAAATGAAGCGTATCCGCTTCTTCGGATTCTCGGAAGATAAGACGAATGTGGTAGAAGAAGGTTCCAATCTCAAGATGACAGAGGTGCATGCTTCAGTTGGTTTGGCGAACCTCAAATACCTACAAGCCGCATTGGATGATCGCAAGGAGAAATACATGCTTTATAAGCAACTGCTATCCGCCAATCCTGAATGCCATTTTCAACGCATTAATGAAGATAGTTGCAACTATAGTTATTTCCCTTTGATCTTGGATTCGGAAGAGGTGCTCCTGAAAGTAGATGCTGCTTTGCAAGCAGAGCACATCTTTGCACGCAGGTATTTCTATCCATCTCTTAATACTTTCACGGACATTGTGCCGTATGTAAAGATGCCGAATAGTGAAGATATAGCCAGCCGTATCTTGTGCTTGCCGCTGTATTTCACTCTGCCGAAAGAGAATGTTGAAAAAATTGCTAATATAATTCTTTCTGTGTTATGAAGCAACCAATAGTTGTAATAGAATGCGTGGTGTATAATCACGAGAAATTTTTGAGAGAATGTCTTGATAGCCTTGTAGGTCAAAAGACCAACTTTCCTTTTATAGTCGTTGCGCATGATGATAAGTCTACGGATAGTTCGGCTCAGATTATTCTCGAATATCAAGAGAAATATCCAGATATAGTTGTACCTGCTATAGAGAGTGAAAATCAGTGGTCTAAAAAGGACGGTAGTTTACAAAGGAAAATTTTTGAGGCTGTTCAGGCATTTCATCCTAAATATGTGGCTATATGTGAAGGAGATGACTATTGGACAGATATGAAAAAACTACAGAAACAATATGATATTCTAGAAAAAGATGATGCGCTTATGGGTGTCGCTGCGGAGTCTATTGTTGTAGATGAGAATAGCAATTTATTGCGTCCTAAAATGACGAATCAAACAGAAACACGTCGATATAGTTTACGCGATTTTTTTGCAGAGAATCCTCTATATCCAACGGCTAGTGTAATGTGGCGTAATAATCATTCTGAAGATGTGGAGCGTATGTTTGAATATACGATCACGCAATTTGTAGACGATTGGAATCTTTGGATAGCTATTCATACGTTCGGTGACTTTCTCTTTTTAGAGGACATCCTGGTCGCATATCGTATTCAGGCAAATTCAATTACACATACGAATAGTCGAATTGAACGTGAGAAAGCGAGTGCAGAAATCTGTCGAAAGGTAGCAGATATATTGCCAGAAGAATACGCGGACATATCAGAAGATTTGAGAAATACCAATTGGGTTTGGATCTCTTTAATATTTGCATACAGAGCGGAAAAAATGTATGCTCATATGCTATGGAGCATAATTGTTGCATCATTCTTATGTCCAAAGTCTTTATGGAGAACAATTAAAAAACGAATGATATCTAAGAATAAAAAAAATACTAAATAGTTTGGTTGCTATGTTCAAATACACAAAACGACTTTTATCCGACATCCGTTTCTGGTGTCAGGAACTCAAACTCCGCAGTAAAGAAAACGCCGAATGGGAGCGTATCGAAGACGAAGAATGGCGTCATCCTATGGCCGGTTTTGCTTGTTATACTACTATCAAGCGCAATCGTGCAGAGCGGAAAAGGCTGCATGAGGAAGAAAGAGCGAAGATCTATTAATCTCCGATTCTAACAAAGAAAAATCATCTTGCCCCATTATCCGCAAGATGATTTTCTTTGACATAGTGATTCGATAAAATCCAATAGGCAAAAATACCTATTTCCATCCCATCTCTCTACGAATGTCTGCGCACACACTATCAAACGGATCAATTGGCGCAAGCCATTTCGGCATGTCTGCGTTTATCCAACCAAGAACTGTAATAAGATTGTCATGCAGGCAAGTCAAATAATACAAATCCCAACAAATAGCCTCTTGATGGAAAATACGGTTTCTCAAACGACGCAGTGTGTTGCATGGAGCCGACACATTCTTGCGTTGACGATCTTTCTTGGGTAGATTGGGGAATGCCTTGCGTAAAGATTTCCATAGAACACGCTCGTATTGGCTATTGAGTAACATTACCCAAAAACCAAATGTCATTTCAGAAAGAATCTTATCCGGAGTTACTTTTTCTCCTCGATTACGAATAAGCGCTTTTGCCTTGTCTATTTCTGTCACCAGGGGCAGCAATTCCGGTGTGGTGTAAAATAGATCGAACCACTCCTCTTTACCTGCCAGATTCCGGAGTTCACGTGCCAAGGCATTGCGCAATGTTACCTCAAAAACCGATAAACTGATATACAGCGACTCAGCCAAACGCAAGTTCGCTTTGTAATGCATTACGGTCTTCTCTGAATCGCCGTGATTGTACGCAATATACTTGCTCAATCGCTGTGCAGAGAAAGCCTCTGTTAAAATATCTAATTCACTCTTAGCCATATAAATAAAAAACCCGGATTCTTCACCAGCATCAATATCTGGGAGAGGAATTACCGGGACTGCGGTGCAAAGGTACTACATTTTTTTGAATTGACCAAATTTTTTGAGAAGAAAATGCATTTTTTTCTTCATTTTTTAACGAAAAACAGCAATTTTAAGAAATAATAGAGCTATTATAGGAACCAGAATAAAATTTCTGGAAATGAACGAAGGTTGGTGAGTTGTGGCAGGGCGAAACCATGACAGGACAAGAGGTGAAGTGAGAAGCGGAATGACATTCCGCACAATGGACGATGTGACCGGCATAAGATGCCAGGCTAATAGACGAAGATAGGCGGGATTAAATCCCGCGGAATAGAAGAAAGGGATAGTGGCGGCAGAAATGTCGCCGCTGTTTTTGATGCCGACTAATAGTCGGGGTAATACAAAGAATCTTTGGGGCGTATAAAAAAAATGTTGTATTTCGGCACGCCCCTTCCCCTGAAATTTGTTGTATCTTCGGACTCCGCCTTGGCTTATAGCCAATTCCCCCGAATTTACGTCCGCACTTTTGTGCAAACGACAAGCTTTTTAGCAAATCAAAACACGCTTAAGCAAGCTTAGACTACTTTTTTTGCTAAAAATCTTGCACATTTCAAAAATTTGTTGTAAATTTGCAGCCGATTTTATTTTGCGTAAGTGCGCGCGTACGAGTTCTTGAAGATTGAGGATTTAGAAATACTGTTTGCGGAGCACCCGGAGATAGGGGCGATACGCAAGGAATTGCAGCGGGGAAAGAACGCACATGTGTTAGTAAGCGGATTGCACGCTTCTACACGCGCGCTCGCGCTGGCGAAAATAAATCAGGCGCTCTTTGTTATATTGGACAACGCAGAAAGTGCGCAGTACTTATATGCAGATCTGAAGACCGTAGGCGCCAATGTAGGATTCTTTCCTGCGGCAAGACGCAGAAGGACGATAGACGACGCGGCAACGATACAGCGAACGGAGACTATCTCGGCGCTATCACGCCGAGCACCCAACGAAAATATTATCGTGGTGACGTACCCTGAGGCGATTGCGGAACCGGTACCGGCGAAGGAAGAGCTGAAGGCGGTGAGTATGACGCTGAAAGTCGGGCAGGAGATACAGATCTCAGACATCAGTAGTCAGTTGGCAGAGTTGGGCTTTGAGCGTGTGGATTTTGTGTTCCAACCGGGACAATATGCCGTTCGCGGTGGGATCGTGGATATCTACAGTTTCAGCCATGACATGCCGTACCGTTTGGATTTCTTTGGCGATGAGATCGAGAGTATCCGAGAGTTTGATATCGAGGATCAGCTGTCGAAGAACCGAATCGATTCTGCAGAAATCGTGGGTTCTTCGAATGATGCAAATGGTGGGAATGATGCAAATGATGCTTCTATC
>CACYGT010000024.1 GCA_902774075.1 uncultured Bacteroidales bacterium | reverse complement strand
GTATTAGACAAAAAAAACGACACTCTAAAGAGTGCCGTTATCTGTTTAGAATAATGAAATCAGATGTTATTTATTCCTCTCGTCTAATACAACCTCTGCATTCTTATAAAGCGACGGAATGTCTGTATATCGGATGCGGAATTTAGTTCCATGGTTATGGCCGGTACGAGCATCAAAATCTACATAAACTTTACCTGCGCGAATAGCTTCAATAAACTTCTCTTGATCAAACTGGGAGAGTTTAAGTACATAGTTATACAAGAAATAGTTCTTGCGTCTACGGCCTTTGCCTTCCCACTTTTCGTCGGCTTGTACGTAGAAGCAGTTAGTTAACTTAACACCCGCCTTGTGAAACAAGTCATCAAAGCCCCAATAAGGAACAATATCGAAGTTATTTAGATGACCTACTCGTTTTAAAACACTTTTCTCCCAGACCCTATGACGCTCGTCTGTATGTTCGTTATCAAATATGATTTCTACGCGACGTTCTTTGTCATTTACTTGAACCTTAAATCCTCTATCGGTAAAATTGCGGGCATTGAGTGTACCACGGAATGATTTCTCATCTTCGGGATATCTCAAACCGGCTTCCGCTGACAGCCAGCCGTATTTGAGCAATAAAATGTCAGACACTACATGCATTGCTCGTGGCGAAGGCTCCATGTGAAACATAGTCAACAAAGAAGACGTATCAGAACGTTGGGCTTTCAACTCCCATTCCGCTGCGTTGGGAATAGGCAAGTTGTTTTCGGGTATGCCTAATAAATCCTCTAAGGTGTTACCTACTGCGCCATCGTTACGGCCACGGACATTTTCAATCCAGCCTTTGGCGTAGATCTCTTTGAATTTCTGAATGAGTTCCTCTTTAGAAAAGGCTTGCAATTGTGTCGTCATGTTGTGCTTTCTTCTTTCTTTTTGGAGTTGTTAACGGAGGGAAAAGTGTTTGCTGATGGAAAGGAGCTACCTCTGGTTGGATCTTATTCTTTTCTAACCGTTTCATGGCACTTTCACAATATTTAGCAGATTTCTCGATGCCGATAAAATCACGACCTAAACCGGCAGCCACAACAGCCGTCGTACCCGAACCCATAAACGGATCAAGGATAATCTTTGCATCTGTACTGCTGATAATACGATCGATGAGTTCTACAGGGAATGGGGCGGGATGGTCATTACGCTGTTCTTGCATAATTTCCCACACATCACCATAAGCATTTGCTCCCTTTGCTAATTTGAAATCTTTCTTTGCTATAAGGTAGATTACTTCGTATGTAGGAAGGAAATAACTGGCGTTAAAGTTAATACCACCCTTACGTTTCCAAATGATGATTTGGCGTAAAGGTACGTCATAAACGATATCGCGACGATCTTGTATTAGACCGGCTTGAACGCGCCATTTGTGATTATAGAAAATGGCTCCATCATCTTTAATGACACGCAATAATTCTAATAACACTTCGTGCTGCCATGCCGCATATTCGTCATTCGGCATACAATCATCATAATTCTCGTAGCCATTGATAAGAGCAGCATTAGACCACTTGCCACCACGACCATCCTTCATTCCATTTCCGGTCGAGTTCTTTAGATTGTACGGAGGAGATGTCACCACCAAATCAATACATTTATCTGGCATTTGGCGTAGGACCTCTAAGCAGTCGCCATTAATAATTCTATTGAGATAATCTTCTAACATACCTTTTCAAATTCGGGTGCAAAGTTACAACAAATATTTGACATACGCAAGAGAAAGGGAGAAAAAATGGAAAAAGACGAAATTATTTGCATATATCAGAAAAAAGCAGTACTTTTGCAGCCGCAAAAGTTAGAGACATGGAGAAGAAAGTTGTTATATTGGCGATAGAGAGCAGCTGCGACGACACGTCGGCGGCGGTGATCGTGGACGGTGTGCTGAAGAGCAACGTGATCGCGAGTCAGAAAGTGCATGAGGAGTTCGGCGGTGTGGTGCCGGAGTTGGCGAGCCGTGCGCATCAGCAGAACATATTACCTGTGGTAGACACCGCGCTGGCCCGTGCGGGGGTGCGCAAGGAGGATCTGTCCGCCATCGCTTTTACCCGCGGACCGGGCCTGTTGGGTTCGCTGTTGGTTGGCACATCTTTTGCGAAGGGCCTGGCGCTGGCGTTAGGGATTCCCTTGATTGATGTGAATCATTTGCAGGGACATGTAATGGCGCATTTCATCAGACCGGCTTCGCCTGACGGAGTACAGAGTACAGAATACAGATGTCCGAGTTTTCCGTTCCTCTGCTTATTAGTCTCCGGCGGTAATAGCCAGATAATAAAGGTTACGGGTGAGAGGTTACCGGTTACGGGAAAGCATATGCCGGAGTTTGAGATCATCGGACAGACGATAGACGATGCGGCGGGAGAGGCGTTTGATAAGTGCGCGAAGGTGCTTGGTCTGCCGTATCCGGGCGGTCCGTGGATAGACAAGTTGGCTAAGCTTGGTGATGCGACGAAGTATCCGCTGGCTAAGCCGAATATCGCAGGCTACGACTATTCGTTCTCCGGCCTGAAGACGTCGTTCCTCTATACCTTGAGGGATATGCTAAAGGCTGAGGGTGCAGAGACGATAGATGCGCTGGCGGAACGGGTGCCGAACCTTAGGGAGGACCTGTGCGCAAGTCTGCAGGCGACGGTGGTAGATATCCTGATGCGGAAGTTACGGAAAGCAGCAAAGGACCTCGGGATAAACCAGGTGGCTGTTGCAGGCGGTGTGAGCGCGAACAGCGCGCTGAGACAGGCGTTTATCGACTACGGCAAGAAGTACGGCTGGGAAGTGTTTATTCCGCCGTTCTCGTTCACGACCGACAATGCGGCGATGATCTGTCAAGCCGGCTATTTCAAATACCTTGATGGGGACTTCTGCGCTATAGACGAAGTGCCGTATGCGAAAACGCAGATTTAATAATGAATAATGAATAATGAATAATGAATATTCGAATTGAAGATTGAAAAGCCATATAGGGATGTGACGATCTTCATGGTGACGCTGGTGGTGGTGCATTTCCTATGGAAATGGACGTTTACGGGCGATGAAGAGGGCGGACCGGTGACATGGCTCGGGCTGGATGTGACGGCGCCGTTTGCGATGGTGTCGCATCATATCGCGAGTGTGGTGTATTGGTTGGTGAGTATGTGCCGAGATACGGCGCATATGGTGGGGGACTATACGATCCGGTTTGATAGCGGGTACGGCACCTCGATCGTCTGGGGCTGCTCGGGACTGAAGCAGGCGTTTATCTGGCTGTGCCTGATGCTGACGGTGATGCCGGAAGCCGGCAGTCAGCCATCCGCAGTCAGACGGATGTGGCTGCACAAACTATGGTATATCCCGGTAGGATGGGTGTGCTGCTATGCGTTCAATATATTCCGCATTTTCCTCATTGCATTAGCGATGGAGAACCACCATGAGTGGTTCTACCTGCTGCACGATGTGATTCTAAAGGGAGCTTTCTACGCTATGCTTTTTGGTCTTTGGGCTCTCTTTGTTGGAAAGATAAGACCGCGCGCTTGATAGCGCTGACGATTTTCCATGTACGCGAAGCTTGTGTGGTGTCACCTGTGAGCAGGTCGGGCACCGCATTACCCGTCTCCTGTTCGGGGTAGACGAGGAGGTAGTTATGGGTATAGAAGAAGCGGTCGAGCATGGCGGGCACTTGGTCAAAGAGGGGGTTATAAGACGGAGTGGAGGGTCGTGCGTTGATGAGGACAATCATGTCGTCGGGTCGCATCTGTTTGGCGAGCATGAGTGCGTCTTCCCAGTTCTCCATCTCACGATAAGACGGGCGAAGGTATTTGCCTTTGCGACGACAGAAAGCTTGGAGGGCTTTCTGTGTATCCTCGTTGGTAAAGAAGACGACCTTGGCGCCGAGTTGGCTGCTCAGACGACGTATGAGTCCGAAGCAGGAGATGAAGTCGCGCTCTTTCTCGGCATAGCGAGGCACCGCGACGAGGAGCCGGGAGACGGTGTTGAGCGGCTGTACGGCGTGATAGACGATAGAGGCTTTGTGCTGGGACTGCAGCAGGCTGATGGCCTCGGACCACTCGCTCTCGTTGGCAAACTCAGGGTTGTGCAGTTCGCTCAGTTCGGCTAACTCCTGGAGGTCCTTGAGCCCGTTCTCGGCTACCGACATGACGAGCCAGCTGTCGTCGCGTTTGTCGGCCTCGAGGCGTGCCTCTTCCTGGAGTGCGAGTTGCTTGGCGGCATACTCGGTGACGAAAGAAGCGGAGGTGCAGAGGACGAGGATCATAAGCACGGCGGCGTTGAGGATGACGTTATCGAAGATACCTATCTCGTAACCGATGGTGACGATAGCGAGTGTGCCGGCAGCGGTGGCATGTGTGAGACCGAAGATGAGCTGTCGCTCGACGGGCTGCAAGCCGAAGTGCTTTTCCGCTACCCAGGCTGCGAGCCATTTGCCGACAAGCTTGGTAGCTATCATGACGATGGCGATGACGATGGTCGCCCATCCGCTCCAGAGCAGTGTCACGTCGATCATGAAACCGACACCGATGAGGAAGAGAGGCACGAAGAGGTTGTTGCCGACAAAGTTAATCCGCTGCATGACCGGGCTGAGGTTGGGCACGAGTTTGTTCATTGCCACACCGCACATGA
Organism: uncultured Bacteroidales bacterium; assembly: GCA_902774075.1. Lineage (GTDB taxonomy): Bacteria > Bacteroidota > Bacteroidia > Bacteroidales > Paludibacteraceae > Colicola. The sequence continues at coordinate 14,856 of CACYGT010000024.1, read as the reverse complement.
AGGCACCGAGGATGGCCTCGAGACCTGCCCATTCCGCCATAAGGGCGGAGACGACCATGAAGGTCATGATGATGAGGAAGCCGCTGGTAGCATCGTGCCAGCGCTTAAAGAAACGCTGGGTGACCTTGGGGAAGATGATGAAGATATGCAGGAAGGTCAGGGCGATGCGGAAGAGCTGGCGCCAGAGGGTGATGTCTCCGTCCATGACCTGCCGGCTCTTGAGGATAGCGAGGACGAGGAGGGAGAGGGTGATGGTGAGCATCGTGCCGCCGACGGCGATGTTGGTCGCAGCGTTCTTCTGCACTCCATAGCGGCTTACGATGGGATAGGTCATGAGTGTGTGACTACTGTACATCGCGCCAAGGAGGGCACTGGTGACCCAGTTGAAGCCCAGCAGGAGGCTGGTGGCGATGCCCAGCAGGAAGGGGAAGAGGAAAGAGTAGATACCAAAGACGATGGCGCGGGTTCGCTGCTGGCGGAAGTCATTGATATCGACCTCAATACCCGCCTGCAACATGATATAGAGGATGCCGATCTTACCGAGGGTCTGGATCGTCGTAGCGCTCTCGAGGATATGAAAGCCGTAGGGCCCGAAGAGGATCCCGACGATGATAAATCCCACGATGCTGGGGATACGTATCTTACGGCAGATCATCGGCACTAACAATATAGTTGCCAGAATGATAGCTATTATACTCAGCGGATTCGTTATCATGGGGAATGATTAATGAATAATGAATAATGATTAATGAATAATGAATAATGAATATTTAAATAAACCGTCCTGTTAAGCTGTTTTTATTGGCGCGGATGTCTTCGACGGTGCCTTCTGCGACGATCTGTCCGCCGTTTCGGCCTCCTTCGGGCCCGAGGTCGATGATATAATCGCAGGCACGGATGACGTCGGTGTTGTGCTCGATGATGACGACGGTGTTGCCTTTGTCCACGAGCCTTCTGAGCACGCCGAGCAGGACTCGGATGTCTTCGAAATGCAAGCCGGTGGTGGGTTCGTCGAGGATATAAAGTGTCTTGCCGGTCGAGGGTCGCGAGAGCTCGGTAGCGAGTTTGATTCGTTGACTCTCTCCTCCGGAGAGACTGATGGACGACTGACCGAGTTTGATGTACCCGAGTCCGACATCCTGGATGGTCTTGATCTTACGCAGGATGGTGGGTTGTGGCTCGAAGAACTCGACAGCTTGGTTGACGGTCATGTCGAGCACGTCGGCGATGGTCTTGCCTTTCCATCTCACCTCAAGCGTCTCGCGGTTATAGCGCTGTCCGCCGCAGGCCTCACAAGGTACGAAGACGTCGGGCATGAAATGCATCTGGATGGTCTTGTAGCCGTTACCGGAACACTCCTCGCACCGCCCGCCTTTGGCGTTGAAGGAGAACCGCCCGGCTTTCCAGCCGCGTATCTTGGACTCGGGCAGTTGGGCGAACAGTTCGCGGATGTCGTTGAAGACATTCGTGTAGGTCGCGGGGTTCGAACGCGGTGTGCGACCGATAGGCGACTGATCGACGTTGATCACTTTGTCGATAAACTGCACGCCGTCGATAGCCTCGTACGGCAGCGGTTCTTGTTTGCTGCGGTAGAAACGCTGGCTGAGGATGGGGTAGAGCGTCTGGTTGATGAGCGAGGACTTACCGGAGCCGCTCACGCCGGTGACGCACACCATCTGACCGAGCGGGATACGCACGGTGACATTCTTGAGGTTGTTGCCCGTGCAGCCGGAAAGGGTGAGATGGTTAGGGGTGAGGGGTGAGAGGTTATGGGTTACGGGGATCGAGACCTCGCCTTTGAGATAGCGGGCGGTGAGGGTGTCGGTCTTTAATAACTCTTGGGGCGTGCCGCTAAACAGCACATTGCCGCCTAATCGCCCTGCTTTGGGACCGATATCAACGATCCAGTCTGCCTCGCGCATGATCTGCTCGTCGTGCTCGACGACGATGACGGAGTTGTTCATGTCTCTAAGCTCCTTGAGGCTGTTGATCAGACGCTGGTTGTCGCGCTGATGGAGGCCGATGGAGGGCTCGTCAAGGATATAAAGGACGTTGACGAGACGGCTACCTATCTGGGTCGCCAGACGGATACGCTGACTCTCGCCGCCGGAGAGGCTCTCACTACTGCGGTTGAGACTGAGGTAACCGAGTCCGACGGACTGCATGAACCGCAAGCGACCTGTTATCTCTTTGAGGATCGGTTCGGCGATCGCGTTCTGTTTGGTGGAGAGCTGCGGACCGAGCGTCGAGAGCACGTGGATGAGTTCGTCGATATCCATGTTCGCGAGGTCGGAGATGGAGTAGGGCCCGAGCTTGTAACTGAGTGCCTCTTTGCTCAGGCGCTTGCCTTCACACTCCGGGCAGGTGATATAGGTCTCTTTCTCGTCTTCCTCTTCGTCGGGCATAGAGAATGCCTGCAGCTGTTCCCACCAATTCTCCTGGCGTATCGCTTCGTCGATATCTGTATTCTGTATTCCGTCAGTGAAACGGTCTGTACTCTTCACTCTCCCGAGTCCCTTGCAGCACGGACACCAGCCCGAAGGGCTGTTGAACGAGAAAGTGTGCGGGGCGGGTTCCAGATAACTGAGTCCCGTCTCGGGGCACATAAGATTTCTGGACAGAAATCTGATTGAAGATTGAAGATTGGAGATTTGAGATTTTTCTGTACTCTCTACGATCATCATGATGCCGTTTCCTTGGGTCATAGCGCGGTCGACGGACTGACGAAGGCGTCTGAGGTCGTCTTCCTGTCCTTTGACTTTGAGCCGGTCCACGACGGCTTCGATGCTGTGCACTTTGTAGCGGTCGAGCTTCATCTGCGGTGTGATCTCCATCACCTCGCCATCGACGCGTACGTGTACAAAACCTTTCTTGCGAATGGTCTCGAAAAGTTCCTTGTAATGTCCCTTTCGCCCGCTGACGAGCGGCGCTAAGAGCAGGATCTTCTTGCCGGCATACTCACGCACGATAAGGTCCATGATCTGCTCGTCGGTGAACTTGATCATAGGCTTGCCGGAGAGGTAGGAGTAGGCCTGTCCTGCGCGCGCATAGAGAAGACGCAGGAAGTCATACACTTCCGTCACCGTTCCTACGGTGGAGCGGGGGTTCTTGGAGGTCGTTTTCTGGTCGATGGAGATGACAGGACTCAGGCCGGTGATCTTGTCCACGTCGGGGCGTTGCATCTGACCGATGAAGCCGCGTGCGTAGGAGGAGAAAGTCTCCATGTAGCGCCGTTGTCCTTCTGCGAAGATGGTGTCGAAAGCAAGGGAAGACTTACCGGAGCCGCTCAGGCCGGTGATGACCGTGAGGCGTTTGCGAGGGATAGACACACTGATGTTCTTCAGGTTATGTACCCGCGCACCGATCACTTCTATCTTGCCTTCGTCTTTCATACAAAAAAACCTTTGCGATTGCAAAGGTACTTTCTTGGAGCCACTTCCCGGACTCGAACCGGGGACCTACGCATTACGAATGCGTTGCTCTACCAACTGAGCCAAAGTGGCAAGATCGTGTGCAACAATTGCTTTTTTTGCAAAAGCGGATGCAAAAGTACTGCTTTTTTTTGGAATATGCAAATTTTTTTGCAATTATTTTGCGTATGTGGTATAATTTTTGTACTTTTGCAGGCGGAAATGCGAAGAATATGCCTCATATTGGGTTTGTTGGGTGTTTGTGCAGGGCTTTTTGCGCAGACACACACGCGTATCTATAACGAACAAGTGCGTACGCTGCGCGTAGCGCGCGAGGTGCTGTCGTTGGAGGATATGACACCGCTGCAGATCAGTTTTGACGAGATGAGTCATGATGTGCATTTCTATACGTACGCGGTCGAGATGCTGCACAGCGACCTGCTGTCGGGCGAGTACTTGCAGGGCTTCACGACGCAGGATATCGTCAACTATGAGCACTCGATGAACACCAGCCGCGAATATACACATTATTGGTTTGAGTTCCCCAACGAGGACATGCAGATCACCAAGAGCGGTCTGTACCGCCTGACGATCTACGAGGACGGGAACCCCGATAACAAGGTGGCGGAGGTGGATCTCTCAGTGGTGGAGCCGTTGGTGAAGATCGAAGGCAAGGTGCGGGCGAACACGGATATCGAACTCAACGGCCGCTACCAGCAGGTGGATTTTGATGTCAACACCGCCGCACTGGATCTGCGTAACCCGCAGGAAGTGAGGGTCGTCGTGACGCAGAATAACCGACTCGATAACGCCGTCGAACTGACCCAACCGACGTATCTGGAGACCAGCCGTTTGCGTTATATCAACAACAAAGCCCTTATCTTCGAGGGCGGCAATGAATACCACCATTTCGATGCCTTCTCCTGTTTCTATGCCGGTACAGGTATCGACCGCGTCGTGTATGAGTTAGGTGACTACCATGCGCTGCTTTTTGCCAACGAACCGGCTCAAGGCGAGTATATCCATGAGTTCGACAGTGACGGCCGCTTTGTGGTCAATGCCGAGCGCACGAACGACGATGACACCGAGGCGGAGTATATGTGGGTACACTGGACGCTGGCGGTGGATCAGCCTTGGCTGGATGGTTCGGTGTATGTAGGCGGCGAACTGTTTGGCAACGAGCTCGGTCTCAAGAACCGCATGCAGTACGACGCCGAGCGGAAGTGCTACTGGCTGACGGCGCTGGTGAAGCAGGGTGGATATGACTTCCAGTATTGGTTCTCCGGCAAGGGTACGCAAAACAAAACTACCACCCAGCGAACGGATGGTAGTTATTGGCAGACAGAGAACGAATATACGATCTATGTCTTCTGGCGACCTTTCGGCGCGCGGTACGACCGGTTAGTCGGCGTACAGACGTTCCATTAGTCGTCGATTCGTAAGAATTTTCCTTTGGAGTTAAAAATCACCGTCATCTTGTCGTTCAGACGAACCGTCTGGCGGAAAGTCTGGCGTGCATAGCGCGAGATAGTCGCGTTGGGGAAGTTCTTACGAACATATTTCATGACCTCCTTGGGGATAAACACCTCATTGACACCGGTGTCGTTAGCTGCGCTGAGCAGTTCGGCCTTGTCGTTGTACTCAAAGGTGGTACCGTCCGCCATAAAGAGCTGGTAGTTGGCGTGCTTAGGCATCGTACGTACGGACGTGATAAGAAGGATATCCTTCTGATCGTAGTTGTTCTTGACGACCGTCTGCACTTTCTTCGGCAGCTCCTTGAACGTAGCCGGTTGACGGCCTGCAGCGTACGTACCGATAGCGAACACGCTGACTATGATCAAAACAAGAATCTTTTTCATTTTGCGAGCCTTTCTTTGATAGCCTTACTCTCTGCCTCGTAACCGGGTTTGTCGAGCAGGGCAAACATGTTCTTCTTATACGCCTCTACGCCCGGTTGGTTGAACGGATTGACATCCAGCACGTAACCGGAGATACCGCAGCCGCGCTCGAAGAAATAGATGAACTGACCGATGTTGTACTCGTCGATCTTCTCGAAGGTGATGTGGATATTGGGCACACCGCCATCGACATGCGCGAGTTGGGTACCGAGTTCAGCCATCTTGTTAACCTCATCGACGCGCTTGCCGGCGAGGAAATTGAGACCGTCGAGGTTCTCTTCGTCCATCGGCACGAGCACGGTCTTGTTGGCTTTCTCGATCGAGATGACGGTCTCGAAGATAGAGCGCTCGCCGTCCTGGATCCACTGACCCATCGAGTGCAGGTCGGTCGTGAAATCAACACTTGCCGGGAAGATACCCTTATGGTCCTTACCCTCGGACTCGCCGTAGAGCTGTTTCCACCACTCGGAGAAGTAGTGCAGCTTGGGGTTGAAGTTCACGAGAATCTCAATTTTCTTTCCGCTGCGGTAGAGGGCATTACGGATCGCGGCGTACTGACAAGCTACGTTCTCAGCGAACGGCACCTTGACGTCTGTAGCCTTCTCCATGTCCTGTGCACCGCGCACGAGAGCCTTGATGTCACCGCCTGCAACAGCAATCGGCAGTAAGCCTACCGGCGTCAGTACGGAGAAACGACCGCCTACGTTATCGGGGATGACGAAGGTCTTGTAGCCCTCTTTGGTAGCCAGGCTGCGGAGCGCACCTTTGGCGCGGTCCGTCACTGCTACGATACGATGTTTGGCTTCCTCTTTGCCGACCTGCTTCTCCAGCATGGTCTTCAGCAGACGGAAAGCCAGTGCGGTCTCGGTCGTCGTACCCGACTTGGAGATGTTGATGATACCGAACTGCTTGTCCGCCAGGAACTCCATGAGCTCAGCGAGGTAGTCCTCACCGATGTTGTTTCCTGCGTAGACGACGTACGGGTTCTTGCGGTCTTTGGCTACGAAGGCATCAAAAGCCGAACTGAGTGCCTCATTCACAGCACGTGCACCGAGGTACGAACCACCGATACCGGCTACGATAACGACCTCACAGCGCTTGCGCAACTCGTCTGCACTCGCTTGTACTTCTGCCAGGAACTCATCCGTGATAGAGGAGGGCAGGTGTACCCAACCGATGTAGTCATTGCCTGCACCCTGACCGTTCTCCAAGAGCTCATTGGCTGCTTGTGTTTGGGACTCCAGTTGTTTCAATGCAGCTGCATCTACGAAGCTCGCTGCATTCTTAAGACAGATTTGCATATTATTGTAGTTTAGAAGTTAAAGACTTGATAATGGTTTTTGCTTTCTGTTTGTTGTAGAGGATCTCGTACATCGCATCGACGATAGGCAGCGCCACTTTCATGCGCTCGTTGGCCAGATAGATCGCTTTGGTGCCGTAATAGCCTTCGGCTACCATCTCCATCTCCATCTGTGCGGCCTTGACCGAGTATCCGAGTCCAAGCATCTGACCGAACTGACGGTTACGGCTGAACTGCGAGTAGCCGGTGACGAGCACGTCGCCCAGGTAACCCGAAGCGGTGATGTCGCGCGGTACATTACTCATCGCGGTGGCAAAGCGCTGGATCTCCTGGATGGCGTTCGACAGCAGCACGGCTTGGAAGTTATCACCGTAATGCAAGGCCTGACACATACCGGCCGCGATCGCGTAGATATTCTTCATCACCGAACTGTACTCGAGGCCGATGACGTCGCTCGAGAGGGTGGTGTGTACGTACTGCGTCTGGAAGAGCTTGGCCCACACTTCGGCGTTCTGCCTGTTCTCGCAGCCGATGGTGAGGTAACTCAGACGCTCGAGGGCGATCTCCTCCGCATGACACGGTCCGGCGATGACGCCTAACTGGTCCATCGGGATACGAAAACGGTCGTGCAGGTAGTCGGTGATGATGACGTTCTCATCGGGGATCATGCCCTTGACAGCCGATATAACGACCTTGTGGGTCATGTCGCGGCGGATCTTATTGAGCGTCTGTTTGACGTACGGCGAGGGGATCGCCAGGATGAGCACATCGGACTGCGCCACCGTCTGGTTGATGTCCGAACTGAAATGGATACGGCTCACATCGAACTCTGCCGCACCGAGGTAGGAAGGGTTCTTACCGGTCGCGATAAACTCGTCTATCACCTCTTGGCGGCGAATGAACCAGTTGATCTCCGTACGGTTCTGCATGACGATCTTCGCCAGCGCCGTCGCCCAGCTACCCGATCCTAAAACAGCTACTTTACGATACATGTTCATATCAAACCTCCGGTTTCATTGTCGGGAATAAGAGAACCTCCTGGATGGTGGGTTGTCCGGTCATGAGGATCGCCAGACGGTCAATACCGATACCGATACCGGAAGTAGGCGGCATACCGTACTCGAGGGCACGCATGAAGTCATGGTCGATCACCATCGCCTCGTCGTCACCCTTGTCGGCGAGCTTCATCTGCTCTACAAAGCGGTTATACTGGTCGATCGGGTCGTTGAGCTCGGAGTACGCGTTCGCCAACTCCTTACCGTTCACCATCAGCTCGAAGCGCTCGGTGAGGCCCGGTTTGGAGCGGTGCATCTTCGTCAGCGGCGACATCTCGACGGGATAGTCGGTGATGAAGGTCGGCTGGATAAACGTACCCTCGCAGGTCTCGCCGAAGATCTCGTCGATCAGTTTGCCTTTACCCATATGCTCGGTGTCTTCTACGCCCAGTTTCTTGGCCTCTACGCGGATCTCATCCTCGCTCATCGACGCCAAATCCAGCCCCGTCTTCTCCTTGATGGCGTCGAGGATAGGCAGACGGCGGTACGGGGCTTTGAAATCCACCTCATGATCGCCGATCTGCACCTTGGTGGTGCCATTGACAGCGATGGCGATGCGCTCCAACAGTTGCTCCGTGAAGCTCATCATCCAGTTATAGTCCTTGTACTGCACATAGAGCTCCATGCAGGTGAACTCGGGGTTGTGGCTGCGGTCCATGCCTTCGTTACGGAAGTTACGGCCGATCTCGTACACGCCCTCAAACCCGCCTACGATTAGGCGCTTGAGGTAGAGTTCGGTCGCGATACGCAGGTACATATCTACGTCGAGCGAGTTGTGATGTGTGATGAACGGACGCGCGCTCGCGCCGCCGGCTATCTGCTGCAGGATAGGGGTCTCCACCTCCGTGTATCCGGCTTCGTCGAAGACCTGACGCATCGTGCGCAGGATCGTCGCGCGCTTCAAGAAGGTGTCCTTGACGCCCTCGTTCACTACCAGGTCCACATAGCGCTGACGATAACGCTGCTCGGGGTCGTTGAATCCGTCGTATGCCACACCGTCTTTGTACTTGACGATAGGCAGCGGACGAAGACTCTTCGCCAGCACGGTCAGTTTCTTGGCATGCACGCTGATCTCGCCCATCTGGGTGCGGAAGACAAAGCCTTCGATACCGATGAAATCGCCGATATCGAGCAGTTTCTTAAATACCACATTATACATCTGTTGCTCCACGGTGGTAGGCTGCTCGCCTTCCTCTACCGGTGCCTGGATATCATCGCGGCTCACATAGACCTGAATACGGCCTTTGGAGTCCTGCACCTCGATAAACGAAGCCTTACCCATGATACGCTTGGACATCAGACGCCCCGCGATACGCACGGGCTTGCCTTCCCATTCATTAAAATGCTCCTTAATGTCCGTAGAGAGTCCGGTCACCTCGTATTCGGCAGCCGGATAGGGGTCTATCCCCAAATCTCGCATTGTCTGCAGACTTTGTCTGCGTACGATTTCTTGTTCGCTTAATTCCATATTGTTTTGATATTATTTTCCTGCTAATTCATTGATTCGACCAAGCGCCACTTTTTGCAACTTGATACAGAAATAGATCAGTGCCATCGAGCAGATAGCACCTGCTACCGCGTTCACCGAGCCGCTCATTGCCAGCGCGTCATACACGCCGTGCGCTAGAACCGGCATCAACAGCACCTTGATCGCTACCTTGCGGGAGCGACCGCCAAAATGGTAAATAGAGTAGTAATAACCCATTAGCACGCCGAAAGCATAATGACCCGGAACGGCGAGAAAAGCACGACCTAAAGCCACATTCGCCCAGTCGGCACCCGAACCGACTACGTAGAAGATGTTCTCTATCAGCGCAAAACCCAGACTCACGCACACGGCATAGACGATGCCGTCGAAGTGCTCGTCGAAATACTTGTTCTTGCGCAATACCAGCCAGAGAGCCAGCAGTTTGGCACTCTCTTCCGGCACAGCGGCTACCAGAAAAGCATTCGCCGTCGAGCCGAACAAGGTCTTCGGTTCACCGCCGGCAAAGAGCCAGTTACTGATGTACTGTTCTACGAAAGCGACCGGAACGCAGATCGCAACACCGATGAGCAGTGCGCTGAGTAACTTACTGAACGGCTCCGGCTGCGCGTCCCGCTTATAGATGTAAAAGAACAGCACCAATGCCGGCAACACCGCCGCAATAACCTGAAGTGTATAGTTCATAATAGAGCCTTTGTTTGTCTAACCACACATTTTGCGCTGCAAAATTACTGCTTTTTTTTCATATATGCAAATAAATTTGCAATTTTCTTTTTTTTCGCCCTTTCTCTTGCATATCTGCAAAAAAAGTTGTACTTTTGTGGCCGATTTATGAAAAAGGGATATTTTTATATTATCTGTATTCTGTACGCTATACTCTCTACGCTCACCCTGCAGGCTGCGGTGTATCAGGGATACGTGCGGGACGAGAAGGGTGCGCCGATAGCCTATGCGACGGTCTATCCGGAACTTGTTCCGGAATGGGGTACGGCGACCAACAATGACGGCTATTTCTCGTTTGAGGGCAGTCTGACACCGGACAGCCGGATCATCTTCTCCTTCATCGGATACGAGAAAGCGACGATGAGTGTGGCGCGGTTCTTGGCGAGCGGTGACTCGCTGCCTGTCATAGTATTACGGGAGCAGCCGATAGCGCTCGAAGAGACCGTCGTGGCTGCCAAGAAAAGCAAGCAGAAGAACAAACGCAAGCAGATATCAACCTTGCTGCACGCGGTATATGTGCAACTCGAGGCGGATTTTCCCGATGAAACCGCGAGATACCAGATCGTCAGCGACGTGCGCATGCAAAGTGCCGGTTTAGAACCGGGGCAAGACAGCCATTCGGCGGTGTGGGGCATGGAGCAGATGATAGCCAACATCGTCGTGCAGCCGGAGACGGGTAAGAACGGACAGGACTCGGTGCAGTTCCAAGGACGGTACTGCAAACGCTTCTTCTCCGCCGAGAAACGTGCGCAGGCCGATTCGATATTGGCTTCCAACGCCATCGAGCGTATGGAGAAGAAGAGCAAGCATAAGTTCATGCGTAAGGCCGCTAATGCCGTCGATTCGGGCGTAGTGGTGCATCATGCGCTTTTTGCTATGGGTAACATGCGCTATGACTTCGAGCAGACGATGACCGACTGGCGACACTGGACGGTGTCGAACGAATCGGAGACCGAGACCGTGCTGACCCATACACAGACGATCAGTAAGTACCTCGGGTGCTTTAAGGTAACCTACCTCCGCCATTATATCGTCGACTCGAAGACCTATGCCGTGCGGCGTTTCTCCGAGCATGCGGAGGTGAAGATCACGATACCCTTTGGCGTCAAACTGAACCCGGACCAGCTGCAGATACTCAACCTCATCAATATGGGCGATAAGCAGATCGAGAAGTTCCGGCTCAAGAAAGCGCACGCCAACATCGACTATAACACCATCTACCAGCGCCGCGACGGACATGTCTATACGCTGGAGAAGAATATGCTGGTCAATGCGGAGATATTGGGCTCCAAGAAAGCCGAGATACCGATCGTCGTCAAGGGCACGCAGCGCGTAACAGACCTGCAGACAACAAACGTACAACTCCTCAAAGCGGACGAGATAACACGTCGTGTGCCGCGACAGATCGTAGAGATATACTAAATGGCCGAACAACTGATCGACATACGCAAGCCGGTGACCGTTTGCCGGGCATCCGCGGGGACGGGCAAGACCTATACCCTCGCGGCGTATTATGTAGGTCTGTTGCTCTCCGGCGAAGACTACCGCTCGATCCTCGCCATCACCTTTACCAACAAAGCGACCGCCGAGATGAGCGAGCGTATATTGGGCTATCTGCACCGTATCTCGCAGGGCGAGGAGCGCGATTTCCTTAACTACGCGCGGCAGTTCATGATCCGCAATACGCATGCGTCGGATGGCGAGTTGGAGCGTAGAGCAGAGGAGTGCTTCAGGCACATGCTCCTGGATTTCGATAATGTGCAGGTACAGACGATCGACTCCTTCTTACAGACGCTCTTGAGCGGTCTGGCGGGCGTGCTGCGCATGAGTGCGGGCTTGAACACCGAGTTGGACGTAGATCATGTGATCCGGCAGTCGGTGGATCAACTGCTGACGACCGACATGACACCGCAGGACCGCGCGATCATGGAGGACTATATGCTGCTTAAACTGGACCAGGAGGCGCAGTGGGATGTGCGGCAGAGCCTCTGTATGATGGCCAAAGAGCTCTACAACGAATCGGTACAAATCCTCGATGCCAACGGACAAATATGCTTTGACGCACCTGCGATCCGTCGTCGCCGCGAAGCGATCGAAGCGATGTGGGAGCAGGATGAACGGGTAAAGGAGCTAAAAGATATCCTCGCGCACGCTAACCCCGAGGCCTATAACCGCTATACGAAAGCGGCGTACGAGCGTCTGCTGCGGAGCCTCGAAGCGCCGGAGAAGATAAGCGCCAAGGACCGTTTTCGCGGGGTGAGTGAGAAGTACTGCAACGCCGATGAGATGGCGCAGGCGACCGCGTTGGCGGAGGACCTCAACCGCACCTATAACACCCTCCAACTCACCATCCGTTTCAGCCGCGATATCGAGTTGATGGCATCGCTCCAGCGTCTGATCCAGCGTAACTTATCCGAGGCCAACTGCGCCTTACTCGCCCGTACTGCCGGCACGCTCAGCAAAGCGCTCTGCAAGGGTGACGCGGACTTTATCCTCGAGAAAGCGGGTATTCGTTACAAGCATGTGCTCATCGATGAGTTTCAGGACACCAGCCGTCTCCAGTGGGACGTGATCCGTCGACTGCTGATGGACGTGCTGGCCAGCGAAGGACATACGCTCCTCATCGTCGGCGATATCAAGCAGTCTATCTACCGCTGGCGCAATGGAGACTGGCATATCATGGAGGGGTTAACGAGTGAAGGACTGAACGAGTTAACGAGTGATCGAATCAATGAGCGCTTCACCTCCTTGACGCGGAACTTCCGGAGTAGCGAGCAGGTCGTCCGGTTCAATCTGAGCCTCTTCCAGCATATCTTCTCCCATTACGAAACAGCCGATCTCAACGAGCAAAAACTTGTTGCGCGCATCTACGACGAAGGCTTCACACCCGAGCGCTTGGAGACTTTCTATCAAGCCAACAAGAAAAAAGGCGGATACGTGCAGTTTCGCGCGTTCCCTAAGGGCACCAAAGAGGACCTGGCGTATGCTATGTTCGATAACATGGAGGCTCTGCTGCGTCAAGGCGCTTTGCCGGCAGATATGATGGTGCTGGTGCGAGAGAAAAAAGAGGCGGCGCTGATAACCGACCTGCATGCCTATCTCGATCCCGAGGCCTATCCCTTGCTTTCGCAAGCGGATATCGTGTCCGCAGACAGTTTTGTGCTGGAAGCCTCGCGCGATGTGCAGCTCCTGATAGCCGGTCTGCGCTTTATCGCCCGCGAGGATGTGGTAGCCGCGAAATTTATTGAGATGGCGACCGATAAGCACGAACTCATCGAACAAATACACCAACATATCTATCGCAAGATGCCGCTCTACGAGGCGGTGAGTGAGTTGCTGAACCTGCTGCTCACCGACAAGAACGGCCAATACACAGGCACCGAGACGGCTTATGTCAACTCCTTTTTAGACCGCACACGCGCTTATGTGAGTGCGTACGGCAGTCAGTTGGACGATTTCATCACCTATTGGGACGATACCCTGCACACCAAACCGATCGCGGCTGCCGAGACCGATGCCATCCGTATCTTAACTGTACATGCCAGCAAAGGACTGCAGGCTCAGACACTCTTTGTGCCTTTCTGCACCTGGACCAAAGAGGCAGGCAAACACCCGCAGAAGATATGGTGTGAGGTCGCGCCTGAACTGGAGCAGGGACAGGATTTTGTGCCGATCCAGGACGGGGCGGAGATGTTCGACTCTGCCTATCACTACGCCTACGAGGAGGAGCACCTCAACATGCGCATCGATAACCTCAACATGCTCTATGTCGCCCTCACCCGCGCCGAGGATAACCTCTATATCTCGACTTCCTATCCCGTCAAACAGGACGGTAAGATGGGCGCTTGCAACCATGTCGGGCTCTATCTCATGGACTATCTCGGTGCCGATGAGTTCGAAGCCGGCAGTCCTGTTATTAAGAATACCGCTACACCGGGATCTCGAGATGCCGAACCGATTCAAGCCGAGCTTTGGTCGAGCAGTGCGCAGGTGCGGTTCGTGCAGTCGCAGGAAGGAGCGCTCTATACCAGTTACGGCGAGGAGTCGTACCGGCGTGTGGCGCGGATGGAAGAAGGTACGCTCTGTCATGAGATCTTTGCGAACCTGCATAAGGCCGATGAACTGGACCAAGTGCTGGATATGTTCGAGAGTCGCGGCGAGATACGCGATAAGGCACAGCGCGATGCCTTAAAAGCCTTGATTTCATCGGCATGGGAAGGCTCTCCTGAGATGCGCGATTGGTTTACCTCTCCTTGGCAACTCAAACTCGAAGAAGCGATCTATATCGACCATCGGGAGTTACGTCCCGACCGTGTGATGATTAATCCGAACACCGGTGAAGCCATCGTGCTGGACTATAAATTCGGACAGTGGGAAGATAGCTATATCCAACAGGTGAGCGAATACAAAGAGGCCCTGCGGCGAATGGGTTACGCCCCCGTACGCGGCTATCTGTGGTTCGCGCGCCAAAACCGATTAGTGGAGGTAAAGAGATGATGGAGACTTTTTTACAACAGACAGCGCGGTCTATCATCGATAGCATGGACTGGCAAGCCTTAAGCCGCACAACACTCGTGCTGCCTTCTCACCGTGCGGGGATCGTGCTCAAGGACGAACTGATGCGCCTCCAGCAGGAGCGGCATACACCCGCTGTGTGGGCGCCGGAAGTGAAGACCTTACCCCAACTCCAGGACTACCTCAGTCCCCTCTATCCCGAAGACGAACTCTTCACCATCGTCCGACTCTATCGGCTATACCTTTCAACTTTAGACTTTCAACTTTCAACTGATCCAATCCCGTTGGATCAATTTCACGGCTGGGGACGGCAGATGTTGGCGGACTTCACCAACGTCGATGCCTCGATGCCGGCATCACAGGTACCTAATTTCTTTGAGAACACCATCGCTGCGCATGAGTTGGAGGAGTGGAAGTTAGACGATGAAGTGCGGGCACGTCTGAAAGCCCTGATGAACCCTGCCGCCAG
>CACYGT010000023.1 GCA_902774075.1 uncultured Bacteroidales bacterium | reverse complement strand
GATGCCGGCATCGCAGGTACCTAATTTCTTTGAGAACACCATCGCTGCGCATGAGTTGGAAGAGTGGAAGTTAGACGACGAAGTACGAACCCGTCTCAGAGCCCTGATGAACCCTGCCGCCAGCGTCTCTGCATCCGATGAATCGATCCGCTCGCAGTATGAGCAACTCTGGAAGCAGTTATATGAGTTATATGTAGCGCTGCGGGCAGAGATGATTGCCGAGCAAAAGGGCTATAACGGTCTCAGACAACGCGCAGTCATCGAGCATTGGAAGGACGAAGAGATTCAGCAGAAGATCGCAGGACGAACCTATATCTTTGTGGGCTTTAACTACCTGTTGCCGGTAGAACGCGAGTTGATGATGCTGCTTCGAGACGCCGGTCAAGCGCGTTTCTATTGGGACTGCGTGACAGATTTTCAGACCAACGAGAAAGCGTTCTCTTTTGCCCAACTCAACAGCGGTATCTTAGGTTCGGCCTTGCCGCCGCGTCAATGGACAGAGCCCAAACCCGTAACTCTTATCTCCTGCGTCTCCCGCGAAGCACAAGCGCAGTACGTGCATCGCTGGTTGCTGGAGAACTACACCCGCAAAGGCCGGCGGGTTGGGGTGGTTATCTGCGACGAGACGATGTTAGAGCCCGTCATCTACACCTTACCGGCCATTACCTTACCCGGCGAGACGGAACCTGCGCCGGTCAATATTACCAAAGGTTTTCCGCTTCGTAACACCCATATCTACGCCCGCGTGCTCGCATGGCTCAACGACCGCCAGCACGGACAAGCAGAAGATATCATTTCGCCCGAGTTCATCGATACGATGCTCGCCGACCTCTTCCCGGCCAATCCGGAAAATCCGGAAAATCTGGAAATCCAGACCTCTCCGGTCTCCCTCTCTTGGCAAGAACTCCTCATCCTCGAGTCCGAGTACCAGGTGCGTAAGATCCTCAACCAGATGCGCCTCTTACTGACGCAGGGCCTCGGTCATGTGCCCTTCACGCTCAAGTTACTGCGCCTCTTGATGCGGCGTACGATGGAGAACGTCACCCTGCCTTTCCACGGCGAACCGGTCACAGACATCCAGGTCATGGGTGTGCTCGAGACACGTCTCTTGGATTTCGATAACTTGCTCATTCTCAACGTCGAAGAAGGCGTCTTACCGCAACGCCAGACGGATAACAGTTTTATTCCGTACTACCTCCGTAAGACCTATTCGATGCAGACCCCGGACGAGCGGGCTACCGTCTATGCCTATAACTTCTTCCGTCTCCTCAGCCGTGCCGGACACACCACCTTGCTCTATGCGACCGCCGAGACGGCAGAGGGCGGCAAGGGACCCTCGCGCTTCATCATGCAGATGCTCGTTTCGCCCGAGTTCATCGTAGACAAACGCCGTCTCGCCGAACCCTCTATCCTCGATCAGACGCCGCTCGATATCCATTATGCGCCTAAACGCACCAAGCGGCCGGATCATATATCGCCTTCGGCGCTCAATACCTATATCTCCTGTCCCCGCAGTTATTATCTGCAGTATATCGAAGGCCTGCGTCCCAAAGAAGAACCCGATGTGCTCTTCGAGGCCGCTACCTTAGGCTCGTTTGTCCACAAAGCCATCGAGTACCTCTACCGCACCTACCTGCATTGCGACGGTCAGACGCCGGTCACCGTACTGCCGGAGCAGATAGAAGCGCTCCGCACGAACGAAGCTATCTTAGACGATGCCTTACGCGCTGCCTACGAACAGATGGAGCAGTACCTTCCCGACCAACACCATACCGAGAACACGGTCATCAAAGGCTATATCCGCAATATCCTGGAGCGCGATCGCGAAGATGCCAAACAGGGACTGCAGATCGTCCTGCTGGAGAAAGAGCGCTATTTCCCGCTGCCTATCGATGGCATCGGCGAGATCCGGATGGGCGGCACCATAGACCGTCTCGATATCGTCGGCACCGGCGCACAACAGACGCTCCGCGTCGTGGATTATAAGTCCGGTAACTATACCGACACCACCCATGCCAAACGCATGTCTGCCACTTGGGAGGAGTTGATGGATAGCGAAGACAAAGGCTATGTCCGGCAGACGCTTATCTACAGCCTGGCGGTCCTCCAGCGCGATCGCACAGCACTCCCCATCGAGCCCCATCTCTTCTTCTGCCGGCGTAAGTTAACCGATATAACCACCACCATCGACCTCGACTCCGAGACCGTGCATGATGTACGATCCATCAAAGAACCTTTCCTCGAGGCCCTGCAAGCTAAGGTGACGGAGGTGTTGACGGCTACCGACTTCCCACAGTGTGAGCCGGATCAATGTCCCTCTTTCTGTCCCTTCTTTACCCTATGCGGACGTAAACCCAAAGAATTTTAATACGCAACCCATGATACGATATTTTGAAGTAGCAGGTTTCCGATTTGCCATCGAAGCCACCCCCGAACAGTTGGAGCAAGTACCGAACTACACGCCGTTTATCACGGATGAATCCGACGGAAATAGCTTGTTTATTATCCGTGTGCAGCAAGCGACCCTCTTGGCCACCAAAGGCTGGGAGCATGTCTTCACCGACAGTTCGGAGGGAGACCTGCCGCGTATTGAACTCTATAAGAACGATAGGGGCGAATGGCTCTTCTCTGTGGCCTACACCTCCGATGGACCGCAGGTCAGTATGATTCGTTGTTCGGCGGACTGGCGCGAGGTGACGCTCTACACGCATCCTAACTACGTGCGTTTTGCGATCGATAATGCCGCCATGCTGGTCTATGCCTTTGCTACCAACGCCCGCCAGACCCTCCTTTTCCACTCCTCCGTCATCCGTCGCCAAGGACAAGCGTTTATGTTCTTGGGTAAGAGCGGGACGGGTAAGAGTACTCATTCGGAACAGTGGCTCAAGACATTCCCCGATGCCGAGTTGCTCAACGATGACAACCCCGTCGTGCGTCTTCTGCCCGACGGCTCAGTACGCGTCTATGGTTCGCCCTGGAGCGGCAAGACACCCTGTTACCGGGCTGTCGACGCACCCGTCAAAGCACTTGTGCAGTTAGCGCAAGCACCACAAAATCAAATCGTTCAATTGAAAATGACGCAGGCTTATCCCTATATGCTGGCGTCCGTGAGCGGACTCAAACTCCAGCCCGACATGATGGATCATTTGTACGAGTCCATCGCCGCACTGCTCGAGCGCGTGCCTGTCTATAAACTCGACTGCCTGCCTAATGAACAAGCGGCACGTTTATGTGCTCAAACGTGTTTATCTTAGTCTTGTCGTACGGACAACTCACCTTGATATAGTTCTCCGTAAAACCGAACATCAAGCCGTCTTTCTTACTGCTCTCCCATAGTACGGTCGCGGGATAGCCTGCGTGCTCGGCATAGAAAGCGGCCGTCTTGCGGGCGCTGATAAGATGCAATTCTTTGCTCCGCCGTTCGCGTTCTTTTTGCGGTACCACCTCCAGATCCATCTCGAGCATACGTGTGTTCGCCCGCTCCGAGTAGGTGAACACATGCAGCTGGGAGACCGGCAATCCTTCGATGAAATCGATATAATCGGCCCAGCACTCGGCCGTCTCTCCGCGTACGCCGACCATACAGTCCACACCGATGAACGCATGCGGCATCACACGCTTGATATGTTCAACCCTTTCCGCAAACAGCTCGCGGGTGTACCGCCGTCCCATAATCTTCAGTACCGTATTACTTCCGCTCTGCAGAGGAATATGGAAGTGAGGAGCGAAATGACTACTATTCGCCACAAAATCAATGATCTCATCGCTCAGCAAGTTCGGCTCACAACTCGAGATACGGATTCTATACTCGCCGTTCAATGCGTCTAAAGCACGCAGTAAATCAATGAATTTCTCATCGGTAGAACGCCCGAAATCGCCGATGTTGACGCCGGATAATATGATCTCCTTGGCTCCGCCGTCCAAGGCCGCTTGTGCCTGTTCTACCAGCGAAGCGATCGACGGATTCCGGCTCTTTCCGCGCGCCAGAGGAATCGTGCAATAACTGCAGAAATAGTTACACCCGTCCTGTACCTTCAGAAAGCACCGCGTCCGGTCATCCTTGCTATACGCCCCGTGAAAATCCTCCACCTCCCGAATCGCTGAAGTAATTACTCTTGACTCTTGACTCTTGACTCTTGACTCCTCTAAACTCTCCATACCTTCAGATCGTGACGACAGGCAAAGAATTCTCAACTCTAAACGATGAATAAATTCCGCTAGTCGGAATTTTTCATCCTGCCCCAACACATAATCGACCCCCTCAATCTGTACGATTTCATCGGGCTTTAACTGCGCATAGCAGCCGGTGACGATCAATATTGCTTTCGGGTTCTGCCTCCGTATACGGTGTATCATCTGCCGGTCTTTATGATCAGCCGCGTCAGTGACGGTGCAGGTGTTGATAACACATACATCGGCTTCCTCGCCTCTCGCTGCGCGCGTATGACCGCGCTCAATAAGCGCCTTACCCAGCGCGCTTGACTCCGCAAAATTGAGCTTACAGCCTAATGTGGTAAAGGATATTTTCATAAATCGGCTGCAAAAGTACTAAAAATTTTGCAATTATGCAAATTTTTTTGCATATATCATTTTTTTGTTGTACCTTTGCATGCATTTTATACACTATCGACTTATTTTTGATTTATTTTTGAGAAATATTTAACCCATCAATAGTATGAAAGAGTACACACTGAAAACGAAAATGCGTTCCTATCAATGGGACGAATTGACAGAGGAACAACGTGAGCTTGTTAGCATCGCTAAAGAGCAGATTAAACGCAGTTATTGCCCCTACAGCCATTTCCATGTAGGTGCAGCCGCTAAGTTGGCCAACGGCGTTGTGATTCGCGGATGTAACCAAGAGAACGCAGCCTATCCGAGTGGTCTGTGCGCCGAGCGCAGCGCGTTGTTTGCTGCAGGAGCCCAGTATCCCGAAGAGCCGGTAGTGAAATTAGCAATTGCTTGCTTCACCGGCGGACATTTCACCAAAGAACCCGGATCCCCTTGTGGCGCATGCCGCCAGGTGATGCTGGAGACCGAGCATCGTTACGGAGGTAAGATGGAAGTGCTCTTGTATGGTGAAGACGAGATTTTTGTATTTGAATCGGCTGCAGATTTTCTGCCGCTGACCTTTGTAAGTGAAAATCTGAACGGTTGAGACTGATCAAGAAAATAGACTATTATATGCTCCGGAATTTTCTGGGGCTGTTTTTGGCTACTTTCTTTATTGCCGTGTTTATCCTGCTCATGCAGTTCATGTGGATGCATGTGAACGACCTGGTAGGCAAGGGTATCGGCATCTCAGTCCTGGCGGAGTTCTTCCTCTACGCCGCCGCGACGGTTGTTCCGCTGGCGTTGCCTTTAGCTATCTTGCTCAGTTCGCTCATCTCTTTCGGTAACCTGGCGGAGAAGTTCGAACTGACGGCGATGAAAGCAGCGGGTATATCGCTCTTCCGCATCATGCGCGCGCTGACGATAGCAGTGGCTATACTGAGTGTAGGCGCGTTCTTCTTCAGTAACAACGTCCTTCCGAAGTCACAAGTCAAACTGTGGGCGCTGATCTTCTCGCTTCGCCAGAAGAGTCCGGAACTGCAGATCCCGGTAGGCGAGTTTTATGCCGATATCGACGGCTATCATATCTATGTGCGCGGCAAGACCCGCAACGGCGAGCTGCTCAATATCATGATCTATGACTATTCAGGCGGCTTTGAGAACGCGAAAGTGATGGTGGCGGATACCGGTCGTCTGAGTTCGAGTGCGGACAAGCGTTTTCTGGTGCTGGACCTTATCCACGGCGAGGCATTTGAGAATCTGAATAAGAAACAGCAGCGCGCCACAGGCTCGACCAAGAGTATTCCGTATCGCCGCGAGACATTCTCGCACAAACGTATCATCATTGATTTTGCTACGGACTTTAACCGTTTTGACGAGTCTATTCTGGACGATCAGCATGTGAGCAAGAACGTAGCTCAGTTGACTCATTCGATCGACTCAGTAAGAAAGGTGTCGAACGAACGATGCAAGGAGCAGAGCCGCAAACTGGTTGCAGAGCATTATTTCGGGCGGGAAATCACAAAGAACGAGGTGCTGTTACCGACCAACCTGACGAAGGAGGAACATAAGGTGTATAACTTAGATTCTTTATGGACCTGTCTGCCGGTTTATAAACAAAAACAAGTGTTGGATTTGGCATTGGACAAAGCGCGAAACCAAAGGGATCTGATCGAATATAACGCCATCATGCTCGATGATGCCGAGCGGTATAAACGCAAGCACGAGATCGAACTGTACCGTAAGTTCACCCTCGCTTTTGCGTGCCTGATCTTCTTCTTTATCGGTGCCCCGCTGGGTGCTATCACGAAGAAAGGCGGTCTGGGTGCACCGGTAGTGATGTCTGTGGTGCTCTTTATCTTCTATTATATCATCGATAACACGGGGTATAAGATGGCGCGAGAGGCACTTTGGCCCTGTTGGGCAGGTATGTGGCTGAGCTCGTTTGTGCTCTTACCCATCGGTATCTTCCTTACCTATAAGGCAGCGACCGATGCGCCGCTGACACGAGGGACAGAGGGCCTCAAGATGCTGCTCGACCGATTCAAAAAGAAATATCAACAAGAATATGAAGATTAATACGATAGAAGAAGCATTGGACGATTTTCGTCAAGGTAAGTTCCTGATTGTTGTGGACGACGAAGACCGAGAGAACGAAGGTGATTTCATCATCGCGGCGGAGAAGATAACGCCGGAGAAAGTCAACTTCATGCTCAAGCATGGTCGCGGTGTGCTGTGCTGCCCGATCACAGAGCAGCGATGTGCCGAACTGGACTTGATGCACCAGGTAGCCAATAACACCTCGATGCTGGGAACGCCGTTCACAGTGACGGTAGATAAGTTAGAGGGCTGCACGACCGGTGTCTCTGCTGCCGACCGAGCTGCGACGATACAGGCCTTAGCGGACCCTGCTAGTAAGCCGGAGACCTTCGGTCGTCCCGGACATATCAACCCGCTCTATGCGCGCGCAGGCGGGGTGCTACAACGTGCAGGACACACAGAGGCAGGTGTGGACTTGGCACGTCTGGCAGGACTGCAACCAGCTGCTGCACTGATTGAGATCATGAACGCCGATGGCACGATGGCCCGTATGCCGCAACTGCAAGAAGTGGCGCGTAAGTTTGACCTCAAGATCATTACCATCAAGGACCTCATCGCCTATAGGTTGGAGAAAGAAGGTCTAGCAGCCGAAGGCGGTCTAACAGTCGAAGCCGGTCTCACATCCGGTAGTGCCAGCGGTCTTATCGAGCGCGGTGAGACGGTATTCCTTCCGACGCAGAACGGAGAGTTTATGTTGACGCCCTTTAGGGATCTGACGACCGGACTTGAGCATGTAGTGCTCACCAAAGGGGAATGGAAGGAAAACGAACCGATCCTCTGTCGTGTGCACTCCAGTTGTATGACCGGAGATATCTTCGGTTCCATGCGATGCGAGTGCGGCGAACAACTCACCAAGGCGATGCAGATGATAGAAGCCGAAGGGCGGGGTATCATCGTCTATATGAACCAGGAAGGGCGGGGTATAGGCCTGATGAACAAGATCCGCGCGTATAAACTGCAAGAGCAGGGAGACGATACCGTAGAGGCTAATATTCACCTCGGTTTCCGTCCGGACGAACGCAATTACGGCGTAGGTGCACAGATATTGCGCGAGATGGGTGCGCATAAACTGAGGCTGATGACCAACAACCCTGTCAAACGTGTCGGTCTGGAGAGTTACGGCATTGAAATCGTTGAGAATGTGCCAATTGAGATAGCGCCTAACCGATGGAACGAACGCTATATGCGTACCAAAAAAGAGAAAATGCATCATGATCTGAAGCTGGTGTAAGGTGTTTGGCACGGGATTTGTTAATTGAAAAGTGAAAGGTGAAAAGTGAAATAACCGAGAACCATTTAAATTATTACGATTATGAAAAAGTTAACTACACTTCTGATGGCGTTGATGCTGATGAGCACGGCGCTTTGGGCAGACGAAACGATCACGGTTTCTGCCAACAGTTCTGACATCTCGGAAGGACTCGACTTGAAGGTTGTAGCTAAGCTGTTTGCAGAGGCTAAGAACCTGGAAGAGTTCGAAACGATGCTCAACAACCCCGATAGCGCGTTCTGCAACCTCGACCTCAATGGCGACGGTCAAGTGGACTATCTGCGCGTAGTAGAAACGGGTGAAGGAAGCAAGCGTCTTATCGTCTTGCAGGCTATCCTCGCAAAGGATATATATCAGGACGTAGCTTCTATCTACGTAGAAAAAGACGAGAGTAACAATGTGTCCGTTCAAGTTATCGGTGACGAATATGTGTACGGTAAAGCGTATATCATCGAGCCGGTATATGTTTACAGACCTGTTATCTATGACTGGCTTTGGTGCGATGCATGGTATGCATGGAATAGTCCTTGGTATTGGGATTTTTGGCCGAGTTGGTGGTATGTACACAGCTGCTGGGCACATGACTGGTATTGGCATCACTGCTACGCCTGGCATCATCATCACCACTGGTGCTCATTCCGTCCGGGACGCGAGATCAGACGCGGCTATCATGACTTACATCCGACCGTTCGTCGCAACGAATACGCGGTATCCCATCCGGATCGTTCGTTCAACAACCGTAACACCGGTCTGATCAACGCTCGCGAGATACGGAATACCCATAGTGTCAGCAGCCGTAGCGCAGGTATGGGCAGCTCCAGAGGTAGTGCTTATGGCAATATGAACAGTTCTCGCAGCGTAGGAACTGCAGAACGTTCAGCAAGCAATAGCAGCCGTACTTTCGGTAGCGCAAACACCGTATCTTCTCGCAGCGCAGGCACCTCGACCAGATCCACAGGTTCGGTAAGCCGTTCGATCAATACGGGCAGCAAGAGCGCAGGTACTTCGGTAGGGCGTTCTATAGGCAAATCGACTCGTTCTACAGGCACAGCAACTCGCTCGACGGCAAGTACCTCGACTCGTTCTACAGGCACAGCAACTCGCTCGACGGCAAGTACCTCGACTCGCTCTACCTACACAAAATCGAGCGCAACAAGTAGCAGCCGCAGTACCAGCAGCAGTTCTCGTCCGAGTAGCACTTATTCCGGAAGTTCGCGTAGCAGCAGTGGTTCCTATTCAGGTAGCTCCCGCAGCAGTGGAGGCGGCGGATTCAGTGGAGGCAGCAGTCGTTCCGGTGGAGGCGGTGGAAGTAGCCGCTCCGGAGGCGGAAGTATAAGACGCTAAAGAAACTAAATAAGGTGGCCAAAAGGTCACCTTATTTATGTATGATGTATTGTGTCTGATGTATTATTTGGCTGCCAGCATGTTCGCCGGGTTGAGCAGGTCGTCCAGTTGTTCCTTGCTCAGCAAGCCATGCTCGAGCACTAAGTCATATACGCCTCTTCCTGTCTCCAACGCCTCCTTGGCGATCTTGGTCGAAGCCTTATAACCGATCACAGGGTTGAGGGCTGTGACGATACCGATGGAGTTCTTTACGGTCTGGGCATTATGCTCGCGGTTGAGGGTGATGCCGTCGATACATTTCTCGCGGAGGATCTTCATCACATTACGCAGCCAAGTGATAGACTCGAAGATACACTCGGTGATGATAGGCTCCATCACATTCAACTGTAACTGTCCGGCTTCTGCGGCAAAGGTAACAGCGGTGTCATTACCGATGACCTTGAAGCATACTTGGTTCGTAACCTCCGGAATAACCGGGTTCACCTTTCCCGGCATGATGGAACTACCCGGTGCCATAGGCGGCAGGTTGATCTCATGCAGGCCGCAACGGGGACCGCTGGCCATCAGGCGCAGGTCATTACAGGTCTTACTGAGTTTGACCGCCAGACGTTTGAGAGCAGCGGAGTAGCTGACATAGGCGCCTGTATCGGGCGTTGCTTCGATGAGGTCACTTGCTTTGGTGAACGGCTCTCCGGTTAACTCGCACAACTTCTTGGTGCATAGTTCAGCGTATCCTGCAACAGCATTCAGACCAGTTCCGATAGCCGTACCGCCCATATTGATTTCATAGAGCAGTTTGATGCTGCGCTCGAGGTTAGCAATCTCTTCTTCGAGGTTATTAGCAAAGGCATGAAACTCCTGTCCGCTGGTCATCGGTACGGCATCTTGGAGCTGTGTACGTCCCATCTTGATAGAATCATTAAACTCGTCGCCTTTCTTGCGAAGAGAGTCTATTAGTTTTACCAACTCATCTTCGAGACCGCGATTCATGCGAATAAAAGCATAGCGGAAAGCAGATGGATACGCGTCGTTGGTGGATTGTGCGCAGTTGACATCGTCGTTCGGAGAGCAGTATTGGTACTCACCGCGGCGGTGTCCCATAATCTCCAGAGCACGGTTGGCGATCACCTCATTGGCATTCATGTTGACGGTTGTTCCGGCTCCGCCCTGTACCATATCGGTGGGGAACTGGTCGTGCATCTTGCCGTCAATGATCTCACGGCAAGCCTGTGCGATCGCTTTGTATTTCTCGTCGTTGATGACACCCAGATCATGGTTGGCTTCTACGGCAGCCAACTTGATATAGGCGATCGCGATGATATACTCGGGGAAGTCCGACATCTTCAGGTTAGACACCTTGTAGTTGTTGATGCCGCGCTGGGTCTGGACACCATAGTACGCATCTACCGGTACTTCCAGTTCGCCTAATAAATCCGATTCAACACGGTGAAGTGTAACGCCTCGGGGGGTAATGAATGATGTTTCCATGTGTTTAAATTTTGTGTGGGTTATATGAATAATGTTTATAATATCAATGATTTGACGAACTCTTCGCGGTTGAAGCACTGCAGATCAGTCATCTTTTCGCCGAGTCCGATGTACTTAACCGGTATCTTAAACTGATCGCTGATACCAATGACGACGCCGCCTTTGGCGGTTCCGTCCAGTTTGGTGATGGCGAGCGAGGTGACTTGGGTAGCCGCAGTAAACTGCTTCGCTTGTTCGAAAGCATTCTGTCCGGTAGAGCCGTCCAGCACGAGCATCACATCGTGCGGTGCATCGGGAACCACTTTCTGCATCACATTCTTGATCTTCGTGAGTTCGTTCATCAGGTTGATCTTGTTATGCAGACGACCGGCTGTGTCGATGAGTACGACGTCGGCATCATTGGCTTTGGCGGACTGCAGGGTGTCGAAGGCCACAGAGGCAGGGTCCGAACCCTGTTGCTGCTTGATGACCGGCACCCCAACGCGCTCGCCCCATATGCAGAGTTGTTCGACAGCCGCGGCGCGGAAGGTATCGGCTGCACCGAGGTACACTTTCTTTCCGGCTGCTTTGAACTGATAAGCCAACTTACCGATGGTAGTGGTCTTCCCGACGCCGTTGACGCCTACGACCATGATCACATACGGCTTGCAGGGCAGGGGAGCACTGAAGTCCAGCACGTCCTCCACGTTATTCTCCTGCAGCAAGGACGCTATCTCATCCACCAGCAGGCGGTTTAACTCGTCTGTACCGATATACTTATCCCGCTTCACGCGCGCCTGTACGCGTTCGATTATACGGAGAGTGGTCTCAACACCCACATCAGAGGTGATAAGGGCCTCCTCCAAGTTATCGAGCACATCATCGTCAATCGTGGACTTGCCGGCGATCGCGTGTCCTATCTTGCTGAGCACACTCTCTTTGCTGCGTTCAAGTCCGCGGTCGAGTGTCTCTTTTTTCTCTTTACTGAATAATCCGAAAAATGCCATATTTTTATTCGTGTGTTTCTTTAAGGAAGGAATCTTTGAAGCCTAAGAAATACAATATACCGTCAAGGCCGATGGTCGAGATAGCCTGCTGGGCACTTTCTTTGACTTTGGGTTTGGCATGGAAAGCAATACCCAGACCGGCTTTGCTGAGCATGTTGAGGTCATTAGCTCCATCGCCTACGGCGATCACTTGTGCCAGATCGATATGCTCTACCTGTGCGATGAGTTCGAGCAGTTCGGCTTTGCGTTTGGCATCAACCACATCGCCAATATACCGGCCGGTGAACTTACCGTCCTGCACTTCCAGCGTGTTGGCATAGAGGTAGTCCACCCCAAAACGCTCTTGCAGATATTTGCCCACAAAGGTGAAACCACCCGAGAGGATTGCTATCTTATAACCGCATTTCTTGAGTACACCGAACAGTTTGTCAGCGCCCTCTGTGATCGGCAGGTGATCGATGATATCTTGTTGCACAGACGCGTCCAAGCC
This sequence comes from uncultured Bacteroidales bacterium, assembly GCA_902774075.1. GTDB lineage: Bacteria > Bacteroidota > Bacteroidia > Bacteroidales > Paludibacteraceae > Colicola. The sequence goes on along the minus strand of CACYGT010000023.1, from coordinate 31,587 downwards.
TTTGAGCAGAGCTACGCGGCGCGTGAAACTCTCCTTGAAATCGATCTCTCCACGCATCGCCGAGAGGGTGATAGCCTTGACCTCGTCGCCTACGCCTGCGCGCATGGCGAGTTCGTCAATGACCTCTGTCTGAATAAAAGTTGAGTCCATATCGACGCAGATAAGTCGTCTGTTACGGCGGAAGACATCGTCCCGCTGGAACGAGATATCGATTTCTTCTTCACGGGAGACCTCCAGCAGCTCTTTCTGCAAGTTCTCGCGGTCGGGCAGGTTGCCGCGCAGCCAGAACTCAATACATGCGCGTCGTTTCTCTACCGGCAACTCCACACTCGGGCGCTCGCTCAGACGCAAGATATTATCGATATTCAACTGCCTGCTCGCTACCAGCGCTGTTACTCGAGCGATATGGCTCGCTTTGATCTCCCGCGCTACCAGCGTTATTACATAGCGCTCTTGCTCTTGGCGGCCTACCCAAGCTGCATATTCTTCTTCGCTCAGCGGCGTAAAACGAACGATCATCTCCAACTTCGAGCAGCAGAAAAGCACCTCTTTGATCATATCCCCGCTCTGTGTAGGATCGTCCACACGAATGAGAATACTGAGGTTAAGCTGATGATGCAGATTCGACTGCCCGATATCTTGAATAAAGGCGCCGTACTTACCCAGCACTTCCGTCACCGCCGACGTCACACCCGGCTTATCAAAACCGAGAATGTTTATCAAAATAAACTCTCTTTGCATATCTATACAATTTTGCGGGGCAAAATTACTAAAAATAATTGACATATGCAAGGGTTTTAGGAATAAAATGAATTTTGATAATTTTTTTTCCTGAATATTTGTTCATATGAGAAATTTTTTGTACCTTTGCGCGGCAAAGGTATACGACATAAGAAAAACGATGTTTAAACGAGTTTGGGTAGATATAGTTATTTGGGTGCTGGCTGTATTGCTGTGCATGTTGTGGCGCTGGGTAGCGGACAAGAGTGAGATAGTGCATTACTGGGCGCTTTTCGGCGTACTGTTATTGGCTTGGATCCTTATCGGCTGGGCTGTACAGTTGTATAGGTCCTATAAAATCACGCGTCTTTGGCAGTCCTTGCTGTCTATGCTGGCGGATACCGGCATACTGATCGGTTTGTGCTATTGGCTTTTGCCGATGATCCCGTATCAGCTCTCGCCGCGTGTGGCTACCTGGACGATCTGGATCGTCGCTGCGCTGGAGTTCTTCTATATCTTTGCGGAGCACTATTGGAAGTACGCGACGAACATGACTGTGCCGGTAATGAAGATTGAGCAACGTCAGAACGCACAGGTGACCCGTGAGGACCGGCCGCGCAGCACCAACTCGATGCGGTCGATCAGGCAGTCGGTACTGAGTGTGACGACAGAAGAGGACTACCGCATGCTGCTGGAGCATGCGCGCTTGGACACGGTGCAGACGAAAGTGATATGCGACAGGGACAACTTTAGCATTCTACAGGTGCCGGACTACCAGTATATGACGATCGTTGATATGACGTTGTTGAACGACATGCGCGGTATCAACAAACGTCTCTGTATGGTGAACCAGAAGTTACCGGACGAGGGTAGGTACGTATGCTGTTACCGTCCGCAGGAATATATGAAGCAGAAGTTCCTCAAGAAGTACCCGCCGATACTCCGCTGGATATTCTATTCGTTCTATTTTATTCACAAACGTGTAGTGCCTCGTCTTTTGCTCACGAGCCGTTTGTACTATGATGTGAACAAAGGCCGCAAGCGTATGCTGAGTAAGACCGAGGTGTTCGGACGCTTGTATTATTGCGGCTTTGAGGTGGACGAAGTAGTACCGATGGGACATATCGAATATATCTTCGCACATCGTCATTCACAGCCTTATCCGCTGGAACAGTTGAAGTTATACGGTCCGCTGATTAAGTTACCGCGTATATGTAAAGATAAGAAAATCAAGTATTTCTATAAGTTCCGCACCATGCACCCCTATGCGGAGTATATCCAAAAATATGTCTTCGACGCACGCGGCGGAATGAATATCGCCGATAAGAGTGACGACGACTGGCGTATCACCAACTGGGGTAAGTTCCTCCGTAAGTACTGGCTGGACGAGTTACCGATGTTGATCAACTGGTTTAAGGGCGATGTGAAGTTAGTCGGCGTGCGGCCGTTGAGTAAGACGATGTTTGAGACCTATCCGGCATGGTTGCAAGACAAACGTACGCTGAGTAAGCCGGGCCTGATACCGCCTTTCTATATCGACCACCCGGATACGTTTGAGGAGTTGTTCGCGAGCGAGGACAAGTACCTGACAGAGTATCTGGCGCACCCCGTTCGGACCGATTTCAAGTATTTCTTCCTGACCATGCGGTCTATATTAACCCGTAAAACGCACAGCGCGTAGGAAATGGAAAATGGAAAATTGAAAATGGAAAATTTTTTCCAACCGATCCGCGCGGCCTTGTGGCAAGAGCCGTTTACGCCGGGACCTGTCAGCGATGAGTGGGTCCAGATGCATCTACAGCAGGGGACGGCCACACTGGTTTTTCCCTTGGTGCCTATGACACAAGAGATGAAGAGCGTGTGCGTGCGGAATATACAGGAACAGGTGAAGTTGCAATATACTCTGGTCAAGGCTTGGAAAGCGCTGGAGGCAGCGGGGATAGAGGCGGTACTGATGAAAGGGGCAGGGATAGCAGCCCTCTATCAGGAGATGAGTATGCGGCATTGGTCAGATATCGACCTGTTTGTGGGCAAAGAGCAATACCATCCTGCGTGTGCGGTGCTGCGCGAGACTTTCCCCGACGCGCTGAAGTTCGACGAAGAGTTGGACCACTATAAGCACTATAACCTCATCCCCGATGGGGTGTCGATCGAGGTTCATCGGGTGACAGTTGCGCTGACGCATCCTCGAGATATACGGCTTTACGCGAAGATGGAAGAATTTGGAAGGGCTCATAGTGAGCGCTTGTCGGTGAATGGGTTAGAAGTGAAGGTGTTTGAGCCAACATTCAACACGCTGCTGATCTTCTTGCACTCCTGGGAGCATATGACGACAGAGGGCGCGTGCATAAGGCAGTTATGTGACCTGGCGATGCTGATTAATCACTATAATGAAAAGATCAATTGGCCACTTTTGGAGCTTTGGTTAAAGCAGCTTAACTTGCTGGAAATATGGTATTTATATGCTAATATACTGGTGCGAAGTCTAGGATTGACTATAAGAACCCTCGTAAACGACTCGGAAATGACTCGTAAACGGGCCGAGAGACTGCTGGAGGCGATGATGGAAAGACCGGCTGAGTTTGTGAGAAGTGAGACCGCGAGCGCTGTGGGAAGCGAGAAGAAGAACCGCTTTGTGCGCAAGTGGAGAACGATGAAAGAGCGGATGGCGAAGGCCGAGAAGCTGGCAGTATACAGTCCAAGTTATGCGCGGCATGTGAAATGGGCAATCTGGTTGAGCGGATTAAAACGACTTTTTGCTCCGGACAGGCATTGGGAATAATGGTGTAAGGCGTATAGTGTAAAGTGTATGGTAAGGAAATTCGATGATATAATGAAAGCGCTGAAGGCGGGTGAGTACGCGCCTGTCTATGTGCTATGCGGTGAGGAGCCGTATTATGTGGACCGCGTGTATGAGTTTATTGCAGCGAACGCCTTAGACGAGATGGCGCGTGAGTTTGACCAACAAGTGCTGTACGGACGAGACCTGCAGGGCGCGGATATATCGCCGGTCATCGGTGCAGCACGCGGTTTTGCGATGATGGGCGGCCGAAAGGTCATTATCGTGCGCGAGGCGCAGGCTATCAAGAAATGGGAGTCGCTGGCGGCTTATCTGGATAACTTGATGCCGCAGACCGTACTTGTGATCTGCTATAACGGCAAGCCCGACAAACGGCAAGGCGTATGGAAGAAAGCGGCAGAGCATCAACAGGTAGTGTGGCTGCAGTCGGACAAACTGCGTGAGTATGAAGTGGAACGCTGGATATCCGCCTATATACAAGACTTCAAACAGCAACATCCTGAGATCAATATCGATCCCAAAGTGGCACCGCTCTTGGCGGACTATATCGGTACAGACTTATCGGCGATCGTAGGCGCCTTGCAGAAACTGATTGACGGCCGTCCCGAAGGTGTGAACACGATCGACGCCGCGCTTGTGGAGCGGAATATAGGCATCTCGAAAGACTATAATATCATTGAGTTACAGAGTGCGCTGATCCGCGGAGATGTGGTGAAGGCCAACCGTATCACCCAGTATTTCGCGAGCAGCAAAGACCACCCGATGATACGCGAACTGGCGCCGCTCTTTACCTTCTTCTCCAACCTGCTGATGTACCATTATCTGCCGGACAAGAGTCAGGCGGTGGTGGCCAGAGAGTTAGGTATCAATCCGTATTTTGTAAAGGATTATCAGACGGCTGCCAAGCGTTATCCGGCCGGTAAGACTTTTCTTATCGTCGGTTACTTACGCGAGATAGATGCCCGCTTAAAGGGTATTAATAATCCTTCCGCAAAGGACGCCGATCTCTGGAAGGAGCTGATTTATAAGATTCTTCATTAGGTATCTCTATCGTATGCTTTTCTTCCGCTTCTTCTGCTTTGACAGGCTCTGCCGGTTTATGCGGTGTAGCATCGTCGACTATTAATGAGAACTCTTTGTCGGGCATCGGATTCCATAGAGTAGGGAGTCCGTGCAGCATTACCCAGTTGATACTGTCGATCTGTTCCTGCGTGATCGTAGGGGCTTGTTGCTTGTCCAGTTTGCCGCGCGGCTGTATCTGCAGTTCTTCTGCATGTGCCGCCAAGAAAGCGTCTTGCTCTGCGTGCAGTTGTCGCATTACCTTTGGATAAATCTTATCAAACAGCTTCGGATGTGCAGTGTACCAGACGAGCGAAGAGTCAAACTCCGCTTGCGTCACACCGTGTTTCTCGAGCACCTCGGCGTAGTAATAAGCACGCTGTTCCTCGTAGCCGTGGTGGTAGTTATGAACGACCATCAGCGCCTCGGTCTTATGCAGATCGACCAGCACATCGCGCATCTTCCCGGAGTGCAGAATACCCCGCGGACGGCAGCCGGCGATAGTCAGGAACAAGGAGCAAAGAGCAAGAACTACTATGTGAGACAGACGTCCCTTCATTTCTTCAATTCTTTCAGGTAGAAGAACAGTATCGCGAAGACAGCGCAGGTGATGCAGCTGTCGGCGAAGTTAAAGACCGGCCTAAAGAAGAGCACCTCGCCCGCGCTGTTATGGATGAGAGGGAAATAGAACATGTCCACTACGCGGCCGTAAAACCAGCCTGCATAGCCGAAGAGCTTGCCGTAGAAGACGCAGTCGATGATGTTGCCCAGCGCGCCGGCGATGATGAACGCCAAGGTGACGATATAACCCGTCGGCACTTTGGGTTGACGGATCTGCTCATGCGTGTACCAGCATAACAGGCCTACGACGATAAGCCTAAAGAGCGTCAGTGCCAGCTTCGAGAACCACTCGATACCAAAGGCCATACCGTTATTCTCGATATAGCATATCCAGAACCATGAGAAGACTTCATGGCTCTCACCCAAGGCAAAATGCGTAGCGATATACAGCTTGATGGCCTGGTCGATGATGAGCGAGGCCAGAATGATGCCTGTTACAAGCCAAACGCGGCCTTGACTTCCTCTAATCGGTTCAGTTTCTCCCATGTGAACAATTCTACTTCGCGGGTATATTCTTTGCCTTCCGCATCGATGAAGGTCTTGGTGACGATCTCATTGGTACGGCCGACATGTCCGTATCTGGCCGTCTCCTGATAGATAGGCTGGGTGAGTTTGAGGGCGCGGATGATGGCTGCGGGACGCAGGTCAAACAGGGCCTTGACGCGCTCGGCTATCTCGGCGTCATTGAGCGGGACGAGCGCAGTGCCGTTGGTGTTGACATAGACGGAGACAGGCTCGGCGATACCGATCGCATAGCATATCTGTACGAGCACCTCGTGCGCTACACCTGCTGCTACCAGATGTTTGGCGATCCAGCGTGCTGCATAAGCAGCCGAACGGTCCACTTTCGACGGGTCCTTGCCCGAGAAAGCACCGCCGCCGTGCGCACCGCGACCGCCGTAGGTATCTACGATGATCTTACGTCCCGTCAGTCCTGTGTCACCGTGAGGGCCACCAATGACAAAGTTACCGGTAGGGTTGACGAACAGCTTCGCGTCGGTAGGGTTGACGAACAGCTTCGCGTCTTTGTCCTTGAGGAACGCCTCGAGCAACTGTGCATAGCGCGAGTCACGCGTCGCTACACGCGGCAACAGGTACTTGACGATATCGGCTTTGATCTGCTCGGGCGTCACGCCCTCGTCATGCTGCGTCGAGAGCACGATGGTATCGATACGAACAGGATGATTCTGTTCATCGTATTCAATAGTTACTTGCGATTTGCTGTCGGGACGCAGATAGGTCATTACTTGACCCTCTTTGCGTATACGCGCGAGCGCATATACTAAGGTGTGTGCCAGGTCGAGTGTCAGCGGCATATAGTTGTCCGTCTCGTCGGTGGCATAACCGAACATAAGGCCTTGATCGCCGGCGCCTTGATCCTCCGCGTTCTCGCGGCTCACGCCCATGTTGATATCCTGACTCTGCGCGTGCAACGCTGTGAGAATACCGCAACTCTCGGCTTCGAACTTATACTCGGCCTTGGTGTAGCCGATCTCGGCGATCGTCTTCCGTACGACGCGCTGGATATCTACCCAGCCGTTGCAACTCACCTCGCCGGCAATAACCACCTGTCCGGTCGTACACAGGGTCTCGCAAGCTACGTGTGCACTTGGGTCCTGCGCTAACATATTATCCAGGATAGCGTCCGAGATCTGGTCGCTCACTTTATCCGGGTGTCCCTCCGACACCGACTCTGATGTAAAGAAATAATGCATATTGTACAATTTTAGCACGCAAAATTACTACATTTTTCTGACTTATGCAAATATTCTCGAAAAAAAGTGATTTATTCTTGCATATATCAAAAAAAAGTCGTATATTTGCAACAAATTTTAACAATTAAAATTTATACTACCATGAATGTAACGATTAATGCCGTCAATTTTGAGATGGCGGAGAAGCTTGAGCAGTTTATTGACAAGAAGATGAGCCGTTTTGCTCGTCACTTGAGTGCAGATGACAAAGTAGAGATTCGTATGTCGGTAGTGAAGCCGCAGACGAATGACAACAAAGAGGTGAAGATTCGTATAGCCGGCCTGTTTGCAGAAAAAACCGCCGACACCTTCGAGGAAGGTATCGACGCTTGTCTGTCGGCTCTGGAGACGCAGTTGGAGCGCCGCAAGAACGCTTAATCGAGGCGCTGGCCTAAGACGTTATACTTGGCTTCGCCTACGCGTATCACGAGCGAGTTATTCTCAATCGACTTACAACCACGCAGATTCTCATCGGGAGTCTGCGTGATATTTTCTGCCCAATGGTAGAAGACCTGCATGTAATACGGTGCGCAGACCGCGTAAGAAGGTTTTGTCTCCGAGGGAGCAGCGGTGCGGTTGATGGAGTGCCCTGTCGTACTTGCGTTCTCGCTCCAGAAACCGCGGTTAGACCATGTCTCCTCCACCAAGCCTTCTTTGGTGCCCCAGTTGACATAATCGCCGTTTCCCAGATCCTCCGGATACCAGTAACTGATTCCATCTACGTTGCTCAGCGGTTTGAGTGCATTGACAAGGTCGTTCACAAAGTTATATTGACCCTGCATCGAGCACGGCCACACATCGCGGGTGTCATAGTTCACACCCTCTGACGGCCAGTACTGGAAGTTATACGCGCACTCGACGATATGCACGCGCTTGTCCGGGAAATCGGTCGCCAACTGCTTGACGGCCTTCACCAGATTGTTCTTGTCCTGCTTGTTCTTCACCTGCTCATCGGTCAGATAGCCGTGCCAGAAAGGATAGTAACTCAGGCCGATGATGTCATAATCCACCTCGCCGTCAATCAGCTTCTGGTAGTAATACTTGTTATAAGTGCTGTTGCTCGGCCGGTCCGTATGAATGATGATCTGCGCCTCTGGACATACTTCGCGAACGGCATTACACCCAGCGCGCAGCAAGCTCAGATAGCCGTCCCAGTTGTCGCCGCTTTTGTTGTAAGGATGTACCTGGATATCGCATAGGCCGTACATGATCTCATTGCCTACCTGCACGAGGTCGGGCGTCGCACCCGCTTCCTTGAGCGCTGTCAGTACCTCGCGCGTGTATTTGCCGAGCGTGTCAGCCATCAGCGAGTCAGAGAGTCCTTTCCATGCGGCCGGCGCCTGGATATGGCCGGCGTCTACCCAACTGTCCGAATAATGGAAATCCAGTAGGAAGTAGGCACCCGCGTCTTTGATACGTTTGCCTAAGGCCTTCACGTACGCTAAGTCCTGACAGATCGCATAATCGGTCTTTTTGTAGTCCGGTGCTTGCTGTTTGGGATCCACGAAGATACGTACGCGAAACGTGTTCCACTTGCATTCGTCAACGAACCATAGGATCAAGTCGTTGATCTTCTGTCCGTTCACATCTTTGTATCCGGAACTGTATTCTTCGAACTTTGGCAACATCGATATGTCGCCGCCTACATAACGTGTCTGCGCGTGCACGCACATACACACGAGCGCAGTAATAAATAAGGTGTATTTTCTCATATCGGCTACAAAAGTACTATTTTTTTTTGATTCGTGCAAGTGTTTTTAACTTTTTTGCTAAGTTTAGTTTGCAAAATGCAGAATTTTGCACTTTTTGCTAATTTTTTATTGTGCATTTGAGAAAAATGTTGTATCTTTGCCACGATTTTAGTACATTTGCAACGAAAAACAGAACAAATGTGACATTTTGTATATCAAAATACAACATTTATTACAAATTAACTCTATTATTAACAAAAATCTTTAAGGTATGAAGAAATTTTTCTCTATCCTTTGCGCTTTCGCAATCGTGTTTAGCGCAAACGCAGCTCAATTGAGCAAGAAAGACATTCTTGCCGGCAATGCTGCTAAGAAAGAAATTCGTTCGAAACACGTTTCGAACGCAAAAGTTTCTACATTCAAGTCCTTCACTACCACAACTGCTACTGTAGCTAAGGTTGCTCCGCAAACCAAGCACGGTATCGAGGGTAAGGCTGTTGCAGGCGTAGAGAAGAAGGTCGTTAAGAACCTTCCGACCAACGCACTCAAGGCTAAGAAAGAGGCTATTAATCTCTCTTTCACTTCTGCTGATGCAGACGTTAGCTGGGAAGACCACTGCGCTGATGCAGGTTGGTGGCAGATTCAGGCAGAGACCGACGAGTACTATGTAACTCTGTCTAACATGGGTTCTGAAGAGGCTGCAGGCACCTATGCTTGGGCAGATCTGGATCCTGACTACTGCGGTATTTGGTATGAAGAGGCAGGTGATGCTATCTTTGCTTTCACCGACGGTTCTTGCACGGTAACTGTTTCTGAAGAGGCAGTTGTTGTTGCCGGTTCGTTCACTTGTGAGGATGGTAACACCTACAACATCTCTATTACTTATGAGCCAACCGTTTATCCGGAAGGTGGTGAGTTCGAGTGCGACGAGGTTACATTCTCGTACTATTCTTCTGACGGCGATGCTTGGTACAAACTGACTGTTGCTGAGCCGGAAATGAGCTTCCGTTTCGACGTCTTAGTAGGTGAAGGTCTTGAGGACGTAAAATTGGATTCGACCTACACGCTGGACGACATGATCGCTCAATACACCTATTTTTATCTGGGTGATGCCAAACTGGCCTTCAAAGAGGTATCCTTCTTGAAGAGTGCTAACGAGGATGGTTCTGCTGACCTCAATGTTACTGCAGTAGATGAGAATGACAACACTTGGAAACTGCATTATGCTTTCCCGGCTGCTCCTGTGGCTGAGAAATTCGAGACCATTACTGCTGATGTAACGATGACCAAAGAAGCTTTCTGGTTCTGGTATAAATACACCTTCGAGGCTGCTGATGAGGCTAACGCTATAGTTCTGGAAATTACGCCGGACGACTCGTTCTTCGGTACTTGGGAAGCTGGTGAAGATGCTGACATTACTGGTGCTGTAACTCCGCTCAACGGCGTTGAGAGTGAGATCTACAGCGGTGAGGTTACTATCGCTGCTACTGAAGAAGGCTTCAAGATCACAGGTAAAGTACTTTGCTGGAATAGCACCGAGTACACTCTTGACTTGACTTATACGATTCCTGATGCTACCCGTCAGGCTGACTTCACACTCGCCGGTCTGGAGGCTAATATCTTCGACGGTGGTTGGCAGTTGAGCGGATTTAACGCAGACTCGACTGAGTTTATTACTGTCGCAGCTTTGTCCGATGAGGTTTCTGGTAACTATACCGAGGCTAATCTCTATGCTGATTATAGCTATATCTACATGGGCCTCGAATTTGACGAGGAAGGCCATGTGGTTGCAGGAACTGAATTCACGCTCCTGAAAGCTGACCTGAATGTTACATTCAATGAGGCAGATAGTACAATGACTATCGCTGGTAAGTTCCGTGCTCAGAATGCTGACGATGCAACGGATATTCCTGAGTTCACGCTCGCTCTGAGCGGTCGTATCCCGACTCCGGAGGTATCTGACCTGACCTTCGAGTTCGCTGACGAAGAGGAAGGTATCCGCGTTACTCCGTCCAACGATGACGATGCATGGGATTGGTATGTTGCTGATGAGGCTACGTTTGAGTACTACGGTGCAGAGTATATCGCTGAGGCAATCTACGGTAACTATGGTAACACTCAAGCTGTAACCGGTGAGCAACTCCTTTCGTTCGAAGGGGATCTCGCAAACTATCTGACTGCAAGCGGTACCTACTACCTCGTTGTATGGGGTGCAGGTGCGCGCGAGATGACTACCGAAGCATTTGTACACGAGTTTGAGTTCGAGAGCACTCTGCCTGATGATTGCACCCAGTACGATGCAGTGGAAGGCAACGACTTCATCGTTAACTTCGCTGAGTTTGAAATCGATGACCAATATGTTGCAGAGCATGGTCTTTATATCATCGGAGCTACTGACGCTCAGGGCAATTATGTCTCCCTGCAGATCTTTGCTCCGGAAGGACTCGCACTTGGTGAGTATCCTGTATTGGAGGATAGCGAGGAGCCGTTCGTAATTTCTGGTGAGTTGGATCTGTCCCAAGGTAATATCTACGGTTCGTTCGCAGGCAAACTCAATGAATCCGGTAAAATCACTGTTCCTCTCTGGTTGCTCGTTGACGGTACTGTAACGATCGCTGAGAACTCTGTTGTTGTTGACGCTACTAACTGCGCTGGCGCTAAGATCCAATGCCAATTGGGTGGCGAGCAGGGTATCGACAACGTAGATGCTGACAAGGTGGCTACCAAGAGCATCAAGAACGGTCAGCTCATCATCCGCAAGAATGGTGTTGACTACAACGCTCAGGGTGCTATCGTTAAGTAATTAACATTCGCATCTATCTTAAAGCAGTCACTTCGGTGGCTGCTTTTTTTTGTGCCCCTACAAAAACCTCTCGGTATTTCATTAGGGTTTTATTAGACTTTTATTAGACTTTTATTAGACTTTTATATAGTCGTTGATAACGCCATTTTTGCTAAAATACATTAATTTTTTGAAAAAGTTTACTGCAATTGTTGATAACTTTTTTATTTTGGATAACTTTTTGATTTTGTAAAAATCACAAATCGCTGATATTGTGCAATATAACTTTTTGTTTTGGACAACTTTTGAAAATTGTTAATAAATTTTCTTGCCAAAAAATTTGCACATTCCAAAAAAAAGCAGTACCTTTGCACCGCTTTTTCGCCCAAATTGAATATTTTTTATAACAAACACCATATTATGGAGACATACATTATCAAACGTGACGGTAAAAAAGAACTTTTTACCATTGACAAAATCAAAAATGCCATCTCGAAGGCTTTCTTAGCGGTAGGCGCTTTTGCCACCGAAGAGACATTAGGTGCTATCCTTTCGCACCTCAGAGTACATAACGACATTACCGTAGAGGAGATTCAGAACCAAGTGGAGGTTGCATTGATGGCGGAGGGCTATTTCCAGGTAGCTAAGGCGTTCATTCTCTATCGTCAGGGACACACGGAGGATCGTGAGACGCAGCGTCGTCTGGACTTCATGATGAACTACGTACAGGCTTCCAATGCCGCAGAGGGTTCGAAATTTGATGCGAACGCCAATGTAGAGCACAAGAACATCGCGACCCTTATTGGCGAGCTGCCTAAGCAAGGCTTCATCCGCCTCAACCGTCGTCTGCTCACCGAGCGTATCAAAGAGATGTTCGGCAAAGAGCTCAGCGATAAGTACATGAACCTGCTCAACCAGCACTTCATCTACAAGAACGACGAGACCAACCTCGCGAACTACTGCGCCTCGATCACCATGTATCCTTGGCTCATCGGCGGTACCAAGTCCATCGGCGGCAATGCAACGCCCCCGAAGAACCTCAAGTCTTTCTGCGGCGGGTTCATCAACATGGTCTTCATGGTCAGCTCCATGCTCTCCGGCGCATGCGCTACGCCTGAGTTCCTCATGTATATGAACTATTTTATCGAGCAGGAGTACGGCGATGACTACTACAAACGTGCTGACGAGGTAGTGGACCTGAGCAAGAAACATCGTACCATCGACCAGGTCATCTGTGACTTCTTCCAGCAAGTCGTTTACAGCCTTAACCAGCCTTCCGGCGCACGTAACTATCAGTCTGTGTTCTGGAACATCAGCTACTATGACCGCTATTATTTCCAGAGCCTGTTCGAGCACTTCCGCTTCCCGAACGGTGAGGCACCGCATTGGGACAGCCTCAACTGGCTCCAGAAGCGCTTCATGAACTGGTTCAACGAAGAGCGTACACGCTGCGTGCTCACCTTCCCGGTAGAGACGATGGCGCTCCTCGCTGAAGACGGAGACATCAAGGACAAAGAGTACGGCGACTTCACCGCTGAGATGTACGCCAAAGGACACTCGTTCTTTACCTACGTTTCCGACAATGCCGACAGCCTCTCGTCCTGCTGCCGTCTGCGTAATGCCATCACCGACAACAGCTTTAGCTATACCCTCGGTGCGGGTGGTATCTCGACCGGTTCGAAGTCTGTGCTCACCATCAACCTCAACCGCGCTATCCAGTACGCCGTACGTAACAACATCCCGTATCAGGCTTATGTAGAGGAGATTGTGGACTTGATGCACAAGGTACAGCTCGCGTACAACGAGAACCTCAAGAACCTCCAGGAGCGCGGCATGCTTCCGCTCTTCGACGCCGGTTACATCAACATCGGCCGTCAGTACCTCACCATCGGTGTGAACGGTCTGGTAGAGGCTGCTGAGTTCCTCGGCATCGAGATCAAAGATAGCCCTGAGTACGCACACTTCGTACAGGAGCTCCTTGGTATCATCGAGAAGAAGAACAAAGAGTACCGCACCAAGGATGTGATGTTCAACTGCGAGATGATCCCGGCAGAGAACGTAGGTGTGAAACATGCAAAATGGGATCGCGAGGACGGCTATGTTGTTCCGCGCGACTGCTACAACAGCTATTTCTACATCGTCGAGGATACCTCACTCAACGTACTCGACCGTTTCCGTCTCCACGGACGTCAGTACATCGAGCACCTCACCGGTGGTTCGGCGCTGCACTGTAACCTCGAGGAGCACCTCAGCCAGGCGCAGTACCGCCAGCTGCTCCGCGTAGCGGCTATCGAAGGATGTAACTACTTCACCTTCAATATCCCCAACACGGTCTGCAACGACTGCGGTCATATCGATAAACGTTACCTCAAGGAGTGCCCGCATTGCCACTCGAAGAACGTGGACTACCTGACGCGTGTGATCGGTTATATGAAGCGTGTATCGAACTTCTCGGAGGCGCGCCAGAAAGAGGCTGCTCAGCGTTACTATGCCGAGCCCGCCAAGGCTCCGAAAGCAGAATGCTGATGAAAGTGGCGTCTTTCGATATTGTATTTCAAGAGATTCCGGGCGAGGTAACACTCGCCCTTAATCTCTCGAATTGTCCCTGCCACTGTCCTGGCTGTCACAGCCCGCACTTGGCGGAGGATATCGGAGAGGAAGTGAATGAGGCTTTGTTAGATGGCCTCCTCTCCCGTTATGGCGCCATGATCACCTGCGTCGCTTTCATGGGTGGTGACGCAAACCCCGAGGAGGTCGCTAAATGGGCCGCATGGATTAAAAATCACAAATCCGTGCTCCGCACGGCTTGGTATAGCGGGAGAACTAGTTTTCCTAGGGAGCCTAGGACTCCTAGTCAGCCTAGTTTCGACTACGTCAAACTTGGCCCGTACGTAGAGGCTCTCGGCGGCCTCAAATCGCCGACGACCAACCAGCGCCTCTACAAGCGAGTAGGGGACTCTTGGGAGGATATAACCTCCGTTTTTTGGCAAAAACGCTTCGAATAGTCGTTTTTTTAGTAAAAAAGTGCAAAAATATTTGCGTATGTCAAATTTTTGTTGTACTTTTGCACCCGCTTTTGAAAAAAAGCGTACATGGTGGTCATAGCTCAGTTGGCAGAGCATCGGATTGTGGTTCCGAGTGTCGTGGGTTCGAGCCCCACTCTCCACCCCGGAGCGTTCTCCCGACGGAACGGGAGAAGCGGCCTCCGCCTAAGAGGGGCAACATTAGAGAGCTTTCGAGCTCTCTTTTTTTATTTCCTGCAGAGGAATACGGACGAAGTCTCGCTGCGTCCAGAGCGGATGCGGCAAGGTGAGAGTAGGGGTGTTGAGTTGTATCTCTTTGCCCTGCTCGTCGAAAGCCTCGATGATATCGATATCGATCGTGCGGTCAGAATAGACCGGTTTGTTATTGGTGATTTCTGACGATCGGCAGAGCCGTGGTGATTTGTGATTTCGGCCTAAGGCGCGCTCTATCGACTGCGTACGAGTAAGTACTTCCATAGGGCTGAGCGGTGTCTCTACCGCGCAGCAGAGGTTACAGAAACCGTGCGCACTCTCAAAGCCCCAAGGTTCGGAATAAAAGAAAGACGAACAGCGTAGGACAGGGCCTATCTGCTGCTCGATCAATGTGATGGCTTGGCGGAGCGTCTGTTCCCGCTCGCCGAGGTTACTGCCCAAAGAGAGATGATAGCGCATGCGTTGCTTTCACCATTAGCGGATAGATGACAGAGGTCTTGACGATCTCGGCTTTGTCCAACCAATGAAAACTCTCGTTTGTCTTATCCATGATAAACACTACCAGCAGTACGATCAGTCCGTACTTGCATATGCCGAACACTCCACCGAGGAGGCGGTTCACCCAGCCCAGATGGATGGCTTTCATCAGCTTGGTCAGGCCATGAGCAATCAGGGTGAGGACGATGGTAATGATCAAAAAGAGGACTACGTACGCCACAATGCTGCATACTGTTGACGGCCAGCCGAACTGACTTAACAGCCATTGTGAGAACGGAGTCCCGAAGATGTTGGCGCCGACCACTCCGAGAATTATCGCCCCTATGGCGATAACCTCGGAGATTAGTCCACGCAGCAGGCCTCTGACAAGGCCCACAAGAAGAGGCAAGAGTAATATTACGTCCAGCCAATTCATCGTTTACTGGTAGTCACGCGGGTCAAACTCTTGCGGAACCCAGTCGTCGCCGGTATCCTTATGCTTCATAAGGATGTCCTCTATACCGATTCCCGGAATACCGCGCGGAGTAACAGACCACTCGTAGCCGTCCAATTGGTCTTTAGCCATTACGCTCGCCTTGTCCTGATACCAGCCTAAGATACCTTTGACGGAACCTTGGTAGTTCGGGCAGTTGGCAACACCTTCTTTATTTGCGCCCGGCAGGTAGTAGTAAGCGAACTTAGCGTACTCGGAGTTGGAGCACATGAGGCTCTTCTTGACGCTGGCTGCGGATATATCTGTGGTCTTTTTGTCCTTATAATCCGCGATGTTGGCACTCAGATCACACAGCATACGGCTTTGCGGATAGCCGATATTCTTAGTGGTCGGAGCAAAGACGTTCGCGATACCGGAGGAGTCAGGATGTAAGGGCTCACATTGTTTGATCGTACCATTGTCGTCAAGCAGACCGGAGAAGAACACGTCCTTGATGATCACCAGACGGCCATCTGCCTTGCGAACTTGGTCCATGCCTTCTTTCGTCAAGGCCGGCTCAACAGGAACCTGGCTGAACAACTCAGCAAGCGTCAACTCGTCGTATTGCAGTTTGCTCTGATCCGGTGTACCAATCAAACGCACCGCATTTCGGAAGACTCCGTCGGGAATACGTCCCGGACACCATCCTACTTTCTCAGAAGCAGTCATGGCGTAGATATTGTTGTTATACGACGGAACGCAGAGTTGCGGTTGGTTCGCATAGCGACCTACAGACAGACCATTGCAACGAATGATGATCTCTTGACCGATCTGGTACAAACCGCCGCTCGAACCCAGGTCTACAGAGATACGGAGCGTCTGCTGCTTTGCCACACCGCCCTCTTCTACGATCTGCTGGATGACCAGTGCTTTGTAGAAGTTACCGGCGAAGTCGTCGGTGGCAACACGGCCGCGGATATAAATACCGCGACCTCCGTGACGAATGGTATCTACCGAGTAGAGATACAAGCCGTGCGTAGCATCATACGAGCGCTCACGATACGGCGTCGTATCATTGTGATAGGTGCCTTCTTCCGTCATAAAGGCGTCGAGGAAATCGTTGAGGTTATAGAAATCATATCCCTCGGGGTTCTCTTCTTGGAGAATCTTCTCCAGCGAAGCTTCATCTGTGAACACATCTTCCGGTTTCAATGGATCGGCTTCACAGGAAGTCATCAGCGCAACGATCGGCATAGCCAATATCATTGCATATGTATATATAGACTTTCTCATTGTTGTTAGAATTTATAAGTTACGCTTAAGAAGAAGTTAGTGCCCCATGCGTAGTAGTACTTAGATGGGTACTTCCATGCATTGGCAGTGAGGAGGGAGTTCTTATAGTCCTCTTTTCCTTGACGAACGGAACGCGGCAGACGAGCCTGTTGGTAACCGCCGGTCTTGAAGTGCGTGTTGTTCGTGATGTTCGATACGCTCAGGTTGATCGAGATCGACTGACGGTTCTTGAGGTAAATGAGTTTACCTACCGATGCGTCGATGAGGAAGCGGTTGAGCGGGTTCGTAGCTGCCAGGCTCTCTTGCGCGGTCATCAGGTTGAACGGATACTTAAGCTGTGGAACACCGTTCTCGTCGAGTACTGCGTTCTCGTACGTTGCATTGCCGTACTCGTCCACCGATGCACGAAGGAGTTGTCCGTCTGTAGTCTGGATGGCATTCGCATTCTCATCGCCGAACCAACCATTGACAGCAGTACCGTCAGCGCGGGTTCCGGTGAACAGACCTTGCATACGACGACTCGGTGCTACGCCAAGGTAGTTCCAGTCGTGGTAACTAACAGTGATGTCAGCGAACCACATCTTCGGGTGGAAGAAGGAGAGCTTGAGGCTGGCGTTTGCTTGCGGACCTGTCGAGAGGTGCAGACCCTTGAGCAGCACTTTGTCTTCGGTCTCGAAGATCAGCTCTTTGGTGGTCTGGTCTTGGGTCATAGGCATACCGTTCTCAGCCGAGGTGATCGAGCGAGCGTCTGTAGTGTAGCGGTAGTCTCCTACAGAAGCGACACCGGTTAAGGTGAAGTACGTGCCCAGTTTGACAGCGATAGCTGCCTCTGCGCCGATGTATCGTTTGCCGATACCGGACAGCGCCTGGTTCACGAACGTACGTGCCTCGTCGTCATAGTAGCCGTTAAGCTCCGAACCGTCCCAACTCTGGGTATAGAATCCGGTTACACGACCGCGAACGATCGGGTAGTTGAACTCATAGGTCAGGTCACCCGATACCACTTTCTCGCTGGCAGCAAAGAACTCATTGAGGTTCTTCGCATTGTCGTGCGTGTAGATCTCACGGATCACACCATCGTGTACACGCTGCGAGATATAAGCATCTCGTGCGTACGGAGCTTGGGTCTCTGCCAGTGCATTCAGTTTCAAGCGGTTACGACCATTGATCTTGTATACTACACCGAGCTTGAACGACGGATCGAGGAAGTGGTGTGCTGTACCAATATAGGTGGTGCCGCTCTTGACTACCTTCTCCAGATTAGCCATACCCGGGTCGAGGGTGTTCAACTTATCGAAAGTAGCTTTACCGAAGTAATTAGCTGCTTGATCAGAACCTGCCTGGATCGCTGCGTAGGTAAGATACCATGCACGACCATTGAGCATGTTTGTCGTACGTTGCATCGAGCTGTAGTTCACTTGGAGTGCGTAGTAGAGATCTACCTCATTGAAGTTCCACTCGTTCTGGAACCATGCTTTCATGTTACCCATGTTGATGCGGTAGTCGTAACCGAAGCGACGACCGGTGTTGTTGATCACGTCGTCATAGTCCTCAGCGATCTCGTTCTTACGAACGTTCATGATATCGTGCTGTGTGAAACCGCTGTTGGTAGCGAGCTCCTTGATATCGCGGTCTGCGAAAGCATCGATATCGATCCATTGATTACCGCCCAGCAGGTCGTCCAGCGTCTTGTAGTGGATACCCTGCGAGAACTTACCCTCTACGCCCAGCGTCATCTTGAGGTGTTTGTACTTCGTGTTCACGTAGTTGAACATAGCATTCGCCTCCTGGATGTTGTTGTGACGACGCTCCACTACGTAACGAGCCGAAGCCGTCGGGTTGTTGATGTTCTGCTCGTAGTTAGCCTGATAGAGGGCTTCCCAGTCGATCTGAGTGGTCTTGTTGTCGCGGTTACGCCAGAGGTTATACAGCGTCATATACTGATCCTGATCTACCGACGGACCGATCCAGTTACCCGGGTTAAGCGGGTCTTCGAAGCCGGAACCTAAGTATTGCTCACCGCTCGAAGCATCATGACCGATGAACAGACCCCAAGGATAGTGCTTACCGTTCTCGTCAAAGAGCTGCTTAGCCGAGTTCTCGCTGTTCGGGTTAGCGATCTGGCCGTCCCAGAGGAACGAAGGCAGGTTGCGGTAGTAGTCCGGACGCGGATCCGGCGCATTGTAGAAGTTGATAGCCGAGTTGGAGTACATCGAGTAGTGGTATCCCGCAGCTACTTTGAGACGCTGTTGCTCGTCAATCATGTGCTCGAATGCGACGATAGCGGTCGGGTCAAAGGACTTGACGATACGGCTGTTACGTACTCTACCGTTCTGGTAGCCCCAATAGGGGTTGTAGTTGTTCGTACCTGTCAGGTCATACACCTCTTGTGTCACAGCTGCGTTCTGTCCGCGCTCTGTCGGTGCACCGAAGGTGATCAGTTTGAGGCGGCTCTTCTCCCATACGCGCTCTGCACTCAGGAAATAGCCCAGCGAGTAGTACTTGATACCCTCGCCGATGATACCCTTGTTGTCGATGTAAGGCGAGAAACGATACGCGAGTTGTGCAATAACAGCCCAGCCACTCGGCATCAGACCGCTGGCATAGGTCGCATTGACACGTGCTTTGTAGTTACGGTTCGTTCCGGCTGCACCTACTTTCCATCCTTGTGCGTAGCGGGTAGCACCCATCAGGTAGTTCGTCGATTGAGCGATACCGCCAAAGGTGAAGTTGGTAGCCTCCATCGGGTTGAGCACCTCTTTGTAGCGGCTTGCGTCGTTCAGACCACCCATCGCCGAGTAGTTGAACTGTCCGCGCTCTTGGGAGCTGAAGTTCAGACCCTCGATGTAGTAGTTCTCCTGGGGCGACTCGTAACCGCGGTTGCGGTAACGTGCTGTAGACCAGGCAAATGAGGTGGTGGAGTTGAACACGTCTGTCGAAGCGGACGAAGCCGAAGCCTGCGATTGAGAACGACCTTCATCATCGGTCATCTCCTCTTCTGTCAGGTTCAGCAGGATCTCATCATGCGTCTGGCTGGCTACGTCCTGTTGCAGGATGACATCGTCCAACTGATTGACCTCATTCTCCTTAAGACTGATCAGTTCAAGCGCAGCTACAAAGCCTTCTGCTTCAATGACCAACTCCTCGTCCATGGCCTCCAGATAGAGTAACTGGAACTCTCCCGCCGCATTCGTCGTCGTAGAGATGTTCTGATTGACGAGTAAGATCTTTGCTTCCACCACAGGTGTCTGGGTGGCTTCATCGATAACTCGCCCCTTGAGTGATGTTTGCGCAAAGGCACTAAGCCCCATCACCAGCACAAACATCAGAGATAAGAGTTTTTTCATACGATTGTTTGTTAGTGTTTTTATGGATAATGTTAACTTAAAATTCAGCATTCTTCGGTGTACGCGGGAAGGGTATCACGTCGCGTATGTTCTGCATACCCGTCACAAACAGCATCAGACGCTCGAAGCCCAGACCGAAGCCGGCGTGCGGGGCAGCACCGAAACGACGGGTGTCGAGGTACCACCACATATCTTTCATCGGGATATGACGACGCTCGATCTCGTTGTTGAGCAGCTCCAGACTCTCCTCACGCACACTACCGCCGATGATCTCGCCGATCTGCGGGAAGAGCACGTCAGTACCCTGTACGGTCTTGCCGTCCTCGTTGATCTTCATGTAGAAGGCCTTGATATCCTTCGGGTAGTCCGTCATAATGACCGGCTTGCCGAAGTGTTCCTCTACCAGGAAGCGCTCGTGCTCTGAACTCAAGTCATCGCCCCAGTTGCAGGGGAACTCGAACTTCTTACCGTTCTTGATAGCCTCCTGCAGGATGTTGATTCCCTCGGTGTAGGGTAGGCGAACGAACTCCGTATCCACTACACTCTTCAGACGCTCAATCAGGCCTTTGTCCACAAACTGGTTGAGGAACTCCAGGTCGTCCATACAATGCTCAAGCGCCCAGCGTACGCAGTACTTGATGAAGTCCTCCTCGAGGTCCATCAGTTCGTCTTTCTGAATGAAAGCCACCTCCGGCTCAATCATCCAGAATTCCGCCAAGTGACGCGGGGTGTTACTGTTCTCCGCACGGAAGGTAGGACCGAACGTGTATATCTTACCCAGCGCCATCGCACCGAGCTCTCCTTCGAGCTGACCGCTTACCGTGAGCGCTGCTTGCTTGCCGAAGAAGTCGTCCGAGTAGTCTATCTGCCCATTCTCATCCTTTTTGAGGTTGTAAAGGTTCTTCGTCGTCACCTGGAACATCTGGCCTGCACCCTCACAGTCAGAGGCCGTGATGAGCGGCGTGTGGAAATAGAAATACCCGTGCTCATGGAAGTAGGTATGGATGGCCATAGCCATGTTATGACGGATACGGAACACCGCGCCGAAGGTGTTGGTGCGGGGACGGAGATGCGCGATGGTGCGCAGGAACTCCATACTCAGACCTTTCTTCTGCAGCGGGTACTGCTCCGGATCGGCGGTGCCGTATACCTCCAGCTCCTTGAGTTGGATCTCCACCGACTGACCTGCACCCTGGCTCTCTACCAGAATACCGGTGGCGGAGATACATGAACCCGTCGTGACGGGCTTGAGACGCTCTTCGTCGAACTGAGCGAGGTCTACTACGATCTGGATGTTCTTGATCGTCGAGCCGTCATTGAGGGCAATGAACGATACGTTCTTGTTGCCGCGACGGCTACGAACCCATCCTCTAACGTTGATCTCTGCACCAAAATCCGTGCGCTTCAATGCGTCTATAATTACTGTTCTTTGCATTATATCTATAAATTTCAAATTTCAAATCTCAAATCTCAAATATCAAATATCAATTTACAATGTAAATTGACTCAGGTCTTCTCCTAAACTGTTCATACTCGACTGAATCGAGACGGTCTCGCTTGCAGCCGGTATCGGTGCCAACTCATCGGCATCGATGGCCTCGTCCTCGTTCTGGAACTTCGCGTACTTACCGCGGAAGCGAAGCCATATGCTGTCGGTCGCACCATTACGGTGCTTGGCTACGATGATCTGTGCCAGGCCGCGCAGGTCCTTGCCGGTCTTGTCGTCATTATACAGGTGGTAGTACTCCGGCCTGTGAATGAAACATACGAGGTCGGCATCTTGCTCGATAGCACCCGACTCACGCAAGTCACTTAGCTGCGGGGTCTTGCCTTCTACACCCTGACGTGCTTCTACACCGCGGTTCAACTGCGAGAGGGCGATGATAGGTATATCCAGCTCTTTGGCGAGTCCTTTCAGACCGCGGGAGATGATACTCACCTCCTGCTCACGGCTACCGAAGGATGTTCCGCTCGCGTTCATCAGCTGCAGGTAGTCAATGATGATCATACGTACGCCGTGCTCACGAACGAGCTTACGGGCTTTGGAGCGTAACTCAAAGATCGAGAGCGAAGGGGTATCGTCCAAGTAGAGCGGTTTGCCCTTCATGATGTTGATCTTCGTGTTCAGTTTGCGTGTCTCTTCCTGACTCATCTTACCGGTCTTGATACGGTCGCCTTCGAGCTCGCAAACGTTCATAATCAGACGATTGACGAGCTGTACATTACTCATCTCCAGCGAGAAGATAGCGACAGGGATGTTACGGTCCACTGCGATGTTCTTAGCCATCGAGAGCACGAAAGCAGTCTTACCCATGGCCGGGCGGGCGGCGATGATGATGAGGTCAGGCGTCTGCCAACCGGATGTGATCTTATCGAGCGCGGTGAAGCCCGACGGGATACCGGAGATAGAACCGGTGTTCTTGGCCGCTTTCTCCATACGCTTAAAGGCCTCTTCGATGACCGGGTCTATCTGCGTCACATCTCGTTTCTGGCTGCGCTGGCTGATCTCGAAGATACCGGCTTCGGCGGTCTGCATCAGTTCATCGACATCCTGCGTCTCGTCGTATCCCATCTCTTCGATCTGCGCCGCAAGCGCAATAACATCGCGAGCCGTTGCTTTCTTGGCTACTATCTCCGCGTGATACCGCAGGTGAGCCGTAGAGGCCACACGACGGGTCAGTTCGGCCAGATAGATAGCACCGCCGGCTTTGTCCAGCGTGCCCTGACTCTTCATCTTCTCCGCTACCGACAGCATGTCGATAGGCTGGTCTTGGGAGGCTAACTCACGGATCGCCTCATATACCATACGGTTCTGGTCTTTATAGAAGACCTCCGGGCGCAGCAGGTCTGCGACCGTTCCGTATGCGTCTTTCTCTATCATCAATGCGCCGAGAACGGAGTCCTCCAGCTCTTGCGCCTGAGGGGGTAACTTACCCATCTCATTGGCACCTACCTTGATGATCGTCGTCTGGGGCGCGCGTTTGCGACTATTTCCTGTTGAGTTTGCCATATTCGGTAATTAAGTTATGTGCAGCAATGAAACTGCTTATCTCGTTATTAAGCACCTGTCTTTCTGCTACTTCTATCTGGTGCTCCATTTGTTCGTTCTTATAAAAGCCATCCAAGAGGCTCTGGTTGATCGTCTCGTACATCCAGTACTTGGCCTGCTCGGTACGATGGCGGTCGAAGAAACCGTTCGCTTTGGTGAACTCGATATACTCTTCGATGTTATGCCATACGTCCATCACGCCGCTGTGGTCGATGGAGGAGCAGCAGAGCGCATCGGGTTTCCATCCGCTCTCGGAGGGAGGGAAGAGTGCGAGGGCGTTCTTGAAGCTTACGCGCGAGGCGCGTGCGCGTTCCATATTATTTCCATCGCATTTGTTGATCGCGATGCCGTCTGCCATCTCCATGATACCGCGTTTGATACCTTGCAGTTCGTCGCCTGTACCGGTGACCTGAAGCAGCAGGAAATAGTCCACCATGGAGTGGGCAGCCGTCTCGGACTGACCGACACCGACCGTCTCCAACAGCACCGTATCAAAGCCGGCTGCTTCGCAGAGCACGATCGTCTCGCGGGTCTTACGTGCTACACCGCCTAATGAACCCGCACTCGGGCTGGGACGGATGAAAGCATTGGACTTGACGGACAACTCGTTCATGCGTGTCTTGTCGCCCAGTATCGAACCGCGGCTCCGTTCGCTCGACGGGTCAATAGCCAGCACTGCCAGTTTCTTGTCTTGGTTGCATAGCTCACTTCCCAGCGCCTCGATGAAAGTGGACTTGCCTGCGCCCGGCACACCGGTGATACCTACACGTATCGAGTTACCGGCGTAGGGTAGGCAGAGCTCAATTACTTTCTGCGCGATGGCCTGGTCGGACAGCAGACTGCTCTCCACCAGCGTCACCGCCTGGCTGAGGATCGTCAAGTCCCCGCGACGGATGCCCTCGAAATACTGCTCGGGGGTCAACACCGTCTTCTTACGGCGGAAAGTCGCATAGGGATTGACGCTCGGCAGGTTCTCTACGCCTGCATTGACGGTCAAGCCTTTGTATTCAGCACTATTTTCCGGATGGTCGATCATTCTTTCACTGTCCACTTGATGAAGAGGGCATATTTACCGTGTTGCGGATCGTTTGTGTACAAATATACCTGGCGGGAGTAGTTACCCGGTTTCATCGGTTGACCGTTCTCTATCGTATTGAGGATGATATTCAGCGTACCTTTCTTACCGCCTTTCACTTTCGGGGTAGCGGTGCAAGCAAGGACACCTTCGTTCGGGTTATAGACACGGTAGATATAGAGCGGTGCTACATTCGTGTTGCCGAACGGAATCGCTTTCTTGATACCTTTCTTACCTGCCGGCACTTCGCCTAAGTCGATGATGTTGTTTATCTCCAGGATCGGAGCCTCGTGCTTCTGATCGGTCGTGAGGTTAGCGAAGTTCTCCTG
Source organism: uncultured Bacteroidales bacterium (assembly GCA_902774075.1). GTDB lineage: Bacteria > Bacteroidota > Bacteroidia > Bacteroidales > Paludibacteraceae > Colicola. The sequence goes on along the minus strand of CACYGT010000023.1, from coordinate 6,921 downwards.
AATCTCGGCTTTGATCGTCAACTTGTGGGCGTCATCCAGAATACGCTTGCCGTCGATCACTACATATACGTATGTCTCGATCGGGCCGTATAGCTTGGTCTTCTTGCTGTCCAGTGCGAAGATGAACTTACCGGTCTCGTTCGGTTGAACGGTGGCGAGGGTCACCTGGTGAATAAGGAAAGCGTCTGCTTTGCCGGCTACTAACTCTACCGTATGCTCAGCCTGGGTGAGGTTCGCGTACTCCAACTCGCCGCTCATGTTCTCGCCTTTCTTGATGATACCGAGGTTGAGCGAATTGCTCTTCAGGCTCAACTCACCCACAGCAACAGCGTATTTGTTCGAGGGCTTGGCCGGTCTCGGGATCACCTCACCGCGGATATACACGCGCTGCACCGAAACGGAAGCATTGGAGGTGACGGTCACCGTCTTGCTGAACTTACCCGGACGGCTGTTGGGGTTATACGTGACGGTAATACTACCGGTCTGACCCGGCTCTACCGGCTCCTTGGTCCATGTCGGCGTCGTGCAACCGCAACTGGCTTTCACGTTGCTCAGGATCAGCGGAGCCATACCTTCGTTCTTAAAAGTAAAGACTACAGACACACGGCCGTCTGCCTCGTTGATCTTACCGAAGTCATGCTCGGTCTTCTCGAAGGTCAAGACCGGTTCTTGTGCTATCATGGCTACTGCGAAGAGAGCCATGCAGAGAGTACTAAAAATCTTTTTCATATCGTTTTACTTCTTTGATGTTGTCTATCTTACGTAATGCTTTCAATAGGTCATTCAGTTCGGAGCGGTCATAGACGTAGAGCTCCATCGTGCCCTTGAAGATTCCATTGTCGCTAGAGATGTTGATGGACCGCATGTTGATATGGAAATCCGTCGTGATCGTTTGCAGCATATGAATCAGCACGCCGAACTTATCGATACCCTTGATCTCTACCGTCTCCACGAAGGACTGCACGCGGTGGGTGTTCCAGGTCGCCGAGTAGATACGCTTGCCGTAACTGGTCTTTAAGAGGTTCGCCTCAGGGCAGTCGATCTTATGGATATGCATCTTGTTGTTCTCGTCCAGGTAACCTAACACCTCGTCGCCCGGGATGGGGTGACAGCATTGACTCAGGAAATATTTCTTGCCTAAGCCCGTAACCTGTAACCCGTCACCCTTAACCTGTAACCCCTCATCCTTCTTCCCCAAGAACGGAATATAGGACAGCCATCCTCGTTTGGGTACGACTATCTCGCGGATGTTATCGAGCCGTATCGCGCCCTGGCCTACGTGCGCGTACAGTTCGGTCGGTTGCGTGATATGGTAGTAGTTCATCAGGCGCTGAAGGACCGCATCGTGGTTAGCCGCCAACTCCTTATCCATCGCTATCGCGTCCTCCACCAGGCGCTCACCGTGCTTGATGTACTTGCGCTCCTCGCGCTGGAAATACTGGTTGAGGCTCTTCTTGGCTTTCGCCGTCGTGACGATATCGAGCCACTCCGGCAGCGGATGTTGGCTGTTCGAGGTCAAGATCTCTATCTGGTCACCGCCCTTCAACTGATACGAGAGCGGCACAAGCGTATGGTTGACTTTCGCGCCGATACAATGCTCGCCCAGATCGGAGTGGAGTAGGAAAGCGAAGTCGAGTGCTGTCGCACCCATCGGCAGCGTCTTGATCTCGCCTTTGGGCGTGAAGACGAACACCTCTTGCGCGAACAGATTGAGCTTGAACGTGCCTAAGAACTCCATCGCATCCTTGTCCGGGTGCGCGAGGATGTCCTTGATCTCCTGCAGCCACTTGTCCAGCTCACTCTCGTCCTGCTCGCCGGTCTTGTATTTCCAGTGCGCGGCATAGCCGTGCTCGGCTATCTCATGCATGCGGTCGGTACGGATCTGTACCTCGACCCACTCGCCGTTCTTACCCATCACGGTCACATGCAGTGCCTCGTAGCCGTTCGCCTTCGGCGTGGATATCCAGTCGCGGATACGCTCCGGGTGCGGACGGTAGATCTCCGTGATGGCGGAGTAGATCATCCAGCACTGGTCTTTCTCACTCATTGTCTCGTGGGGTGTGAAGATGATACGCACGGCCATCAGGTCATACACGTCCTCGAAAGCGCACTGCTTGCTCATCATCTTCTTCCATATCGAATAGACCGATTTGATACGGCAGCGCATCGTGAACGTATAACCCATGCTCTCCAGGCGCTCGCGGATCGGCTTGGCGAAGACCTCGTAGTCTTCTAACTTGCTGTTCTTGATGGCCTCGAGCTTGTCGTGTATCTCCTGCCAAGTCTCGGGGTGCTCGTATTTGAAACTGAGGTCCTCGAGTTCGGTCTTGATGGGGAACAGACCCAGACGGTGCGCCAGCGGTGCGTAGATATACTGCGTCTCGCCGGCGATCTTGTACTGCTTGTCCTTAGGCTGCGCACCGAGCGTACGCATGTTATGCAAGCGGTCGGCAATCTTAATCAGCACTACGCGGATATCGTCGCTGATGGTCAGCAGCAGCTTACGGAAGTTCTCCGCCTGCTCGCTGGCCTGGCTACCGAACACACCGCCGCTGATCTTCGTCAGACCCGCTACTATCTGCGCGATCTTATCGCCGAACAGGCCCGAGATGTCCTCTACCGTATAGTCCGTGTCCTCCACTACGTCGTGCAGCAAGGCAGAGCAGATACTTGTACTGCCCAGACCGATCTCCTTCACGCAGATGCGCGCGACAGCAAGGGGGTGCATGATATACGGCTCGCCGCTCAGACGACGGACACCGTAATGCGCCTTGTGCGCGAAGTTAAACGCATGCGTGATCAGCTCCACTTTCTGGCGGTGGGGCGTATGCGCATAGTCGTCCAGCAGCGCCTCAAACTCACGCTGAATCATCAACTCTTCTTCCGCTGTAAATTCGCTTTTCTGCATAATAAGACAATTTCGGGCGCAAAGGTACGAAAAATAATTGACATGTGCAAGTAAATTGTAAAAAAAATCCCACATATGCTTGCATATGCGGGGATTTTAGTGCTCAAGGACCCTAAATCAGTCGATCTTGATGTCTTTATTGACGTTCTTGCTACCCCACAGGGCATAGAACAGAATATACGCTACGCCGATGAGCGGAACGATGTAACTGAGCAAAATATCGTGCGCCGCTACGATACTCTGTATCTGCGGCACGATACCGCCGCCGACTACCATCATCATGAAGATACCCGACGCCTTGGCGGTGTACTTACCGAGTCCCTCGGTAGCCATGTTGAAGATCGAACCCCACATCACCGAGGTGCACAGACCGCAGAGTACCAACAGCGTCGAAGCCAGAGGTACGTCGATGATGGCTCTTTGTACATAGGTCTTCACCATGATACTGTCGCCGATCAGCATAGCGGCTGCCAGCAGCGCAATAGCGGCGCTGGCTACGCAAATCACCATCGTTCGACTGCTGACCCTACCGCCGATAGCACTACCTATGAACCGACCTACCAGCATCAGTATCCAGTACCGGCCGGCAATCAGGCCTGCGGCTGCAAAGCCTACTTTCGGCGTCAGATAACTGATCAAGGTCGCCGGGATACCTACCTCTACACCCACGTAGAAGAAGATAGCGATCACACCTAAGGTCAGGTGACGGAACGACCACGGCGTACGCTCGTACACCACCTTGTCTCCCGTAGCTTGCGGCTCGGCGATCGGCGTGATGCGAATGACGAGATAAACAACTGCGAAGACAACCATCGCAATGTACAACACTACATTCACATCGTCAATCTGCTTTCCCACAAGACTCTCGCCGATGATCGCACCGACCAGCATAGGCGTCAGCGCACCACTCAGCGAGTTCAGGGTGCCGCCTACCAGGTTCAACTGGTTACCGCGGTTGCCGCCGCCTCCTAACAGGTTCAGCATCGGGTTCGTCACCGTATTCAACATACATACGCAGAAACCGCCTAACAGCGCGCCGCACAGGTAGACAGCAAAGCTGTCAAACATACCGCTCAGCCATTGAATCGTGATGCCGATGAAGCCCAGAAAAATAGCCACCAGCGCCGTACGTTTGTAGCCGTATTTGGCCAGGATGTTACCCGCCGGAATACCCATAATCAGGTACGCCAGGAAGTTAAACAGGTTGCCTAACATACCCATACGCTCTGCCTGCGCAGGATCCTCAAACGAAGCGCCCCAGATCTTACCCACCGGAGCTGCCAGGTTCGTCACAAAAGCAATCATCGCGTAGAGAAACATCATCGCAATGATCGTAATAATTCTCAAAGAATTAGACTGTTTTGCACTCATAGTATTAATAATTTCAAATTTATGATTTCAAATTTATGATTTCAAATTTCAAATTTCAAATTCACTCTTTCCACTCGCTCCACGTCGCGCCGAAATAATATGTCAGCGTATCGCCCAGCTCATACGGCTTGACTGCCACCAGGTTGCCATCCTGGATGTCCGTCAGCGTCGCTCCGGGGGTCTGCACGGTGATGTAGATGCGGCCTTGGCTCATAGAGCCATTGTGGTCGAAGTTCATCTGCGCCGCAGTCTTATCGCTCAGCGCCTCTTCCTCATAGAACACCGTTCCGATCTTCTCGTACACCTCGCAGTGGTCGATCGTGTCATGCATATAAATACCCCCGCCGACGAGTAATTTTCCATTCTCCATTTTCCATTTCCCATTGTCCGTCAGGACCACCTCCGCCTTGTTCATCGCATTGCCCGCTTCGGCGGTGATGATGATCGACTCGTGCAATATCTGTCCGGCCACCAACAGGCTGTCATATTCGAGCTTAAAGACAAAGCGCTCCGCGGTCTGCTCGAGGATCTCCCAGCGGTCATACGGCCCGCCAATCCAGGTCTTGTACGCGCCCTCTTCTTCGGTCAGCACCACCAATCCGCCACAACCGCAAGTATGGCCCACTTTGTAGCAGTCGAGGCCCTTGCCGTAGTTGATATGGTAGGGTAGGCCGAGCACATGTTCGCGGTAGTAGAAACTGTCCACCACCAACTCCGGTCTGGCTTTTAGCCAGAGGTCTACACCGTTCGAGGGGTTCTCGCCCTTTAGCGCCGGTCCGTACATACGATACGCCGCGTACTCGTTCTCCCAAGCGAAGTCATCCTTCCGCTCCGGCACATACCGCCCGTACACCTTCGGCTGCACGGCTTCTTTCTGACATGCAGTCAGGCAGAGGAGAATGAATAATGAATAATGAATAATGAATATTTTTTTCATACACTGTACACTTTACACGGTACACCTTATTTGGGTTGACGTCCTATATAGGCGAGAATTCCGCCATCTACGTATATAATTTGCCCGTTGACTGCATCGCTGGCGTGCGAAGCTAAGAACACCGCTGTGCCGCCTAACTCATCCGGCTCTAACCAGCGGCCTGCGGGGGTCTTGGCGCAGATGAACGCATCGAACGGATGCCTGCTGCCGTCGGCCTGCGGCTCACGTAATGGCGCAGTCTGCGGGGTCGCAATATAACCCGGACCCAGGCCGTTGCACTGGATATTGTACTCGCCGTACTCCGAGCAGATATTGCGTGTCAACATCTTCAGGCCGCCCTTGGCAGCGGCATAAGCTGATACCGTCTCGCGGCCTAACTCGCTCATCATCGAGCAGATATTGATGATCTTGCCTTCGCGGCGCGCCATCATCTCCGGCAGCACCGCCGCCGACACGATATACGGCGCAACGAGGTCAATATCAATCACTTGCTGAAACTCCTCGCGTTTCATCTCGTGCATCGGGATACGCTTGATGATGCCGGCGTTGTTGACCAGGATATCGATCTGTCCTACCTCGCGGTGGATCTGCTCCACGAGCGCCTTAACAGCCACCTCGTCCGTCACGTCGCATACGTATCCGTGCACGTTCTCAATACCTTCCGCGCGATACAGCTCCAGCGCTTTGTCAATCGCCTCCTGGCTGCGGGCATTGAAGATGATAGCACGCGCTCCTGCATGCGCAAAAGCCTTCGCAATGGCAAAACCGATGCCGTAACATGCTCCGGTCACCCATGCGTTCTTTCCTTCCAAACTAAAGGGATTTTTCATATATTCACTTCTTTTTCAGTTACTGCATTTTTTTCGCCTTTTGATAGTCCTCCTCGGTGATGTAATACACGCGCAGAGGACGGTAGAGGGCAGGATGATACCGGCTGGCACGACGAACCGTCAGACTCTCGTATTTCCACTGCGACTTATCGTGTATACAATGGTCCTTGTAGGATATCTTCCAAACAGGGTAGGCATTGTGGCGCAGCAGGAGGGTGTCGTCGAAAACGAGATAGGCCGAGTCCAGCCACTCCATCCGCGGGAAGTTCGACACCGCGGCTTTGGACATGCTGTCGCGGAGAACCCAATAGCCCTGCGGCGCAATATGGTGAGTAAGCACAGTGCCCTTGGCGTCATTGACGAAGAGATGTAAGTCAACCGCATGGTCTGTTTTGTTCTCCACACCTACCGCTCCGCCATGGGTATATAACTCCTGCTGACGATGCTTGTCATCGTAGATAGAGTACGCAAAGACGGCAATGATGCCGAGAAAGACCACAATGGTCTTGATGATCGTCGATCTCCTTCTCTCCCTTTGCTCACGTATGTATTCGTCTACCAGTGACATAATCTGCACCTATCCTGAATCCGCTGCAAAGGTACTACAAAAAAATGACATACGCAAGGAAAAGGGCAAAAAAAAGAGCCCCGAAGGGCTCAATGGCGATCATTCGCCGGTCACTGCCGCCTTGGCGAGCTTCCAGAGGTAGGCCTTCCAGGTCTTTGCGCCACCCGGCTGGTCCTTCTGCGCCAGGTAGGCCACCTGGTCGCCGGAGAGCGTACTCAGGTTCTTCGCGCGGGTATTCACCCACTCCAGACGCTCGGTGAAGAGCGTACGGATCTCGATCTCGTGATCGGAAACAGGAGTGCTGCGG
>CACYGT010000022.1 GCA_902774075.1 uncultured Bacteroidales bacterium | reverse complement strand
ACTGCCGGTGGAGGAGAACAAGTTAGCCTACGTGCTGCTGGGCGACCCTGCCCTGCGTCTCAACTACCCGACGGATTATCAGGTCGAGACGACAACCGAGATGGACACCCTCAACGCGCTCAGCGTGCAGAATGTCCAGGGACGTATCATCGACGAGGACCTCGCAACCGTCTCGGACTTCAACGGCTCTTTGGATGTGACCATCTACGACAAGCTGCAGACCATCACCACGCGTGATAACGACGACAGCTCGGACGATGCTGTCTTCCTGGAGTACAAAGACTACCCCAACACCATCTTCTCCGGCTCGACGCAGATCAAGGACGGTCTGTTCGCTTTCACCTTCATGGTGCCCAAAGATATTCGCTATAACTTCGGAAATGGCCGCATCGTCTATTACGCGCATGACTCGATATCGAACAACGAAGCGGTTGGCCATTTCGAGGAGTTCATCGTGGGCGGAACAGGCAACTCGTTCTTTGTGGACACCGTCGGCCCGACGATGAAGCTCTACCTCAACTGCCCGTCGTTCCAGGACGGCGACAAGACCTACGAGACCCCGCGGTTCTTTGCGGAGTTAGAGGACGAGCACGGCATCAACACCTCCGGTGCAGGTATCGGACACGACCTCTTACTCACGGTTGACAACGACGCTACGAAGACATACGCCATCAACGAGTACTTCACCGCCGAGAACAACAGTTATCAGAAAGGCTTGGTGAGCTACCGTATGGACAAGCTCGAGGACGGTCCGCACACGCTCACTTTCCGCGCATGGGATTTGCTCAACAACAGCACCACGCAGAGCCTCAACTTTGTCGTAGAGACCGGATACGACCCCAATATCGCCTCTGTCACTACCTACCCCAACCCGGTTCATCAGACGGGCGTAGTGAACCTCATCATCGAATATGACCAGCCGGACGAGATGCTCGAGACCGAAGTGTTCCTCTATAACATCAACGGCCAGATGGTATACGATCGCGTGCAGGAGAACCCCGAGCGCATCGCCATCAACCTCTCGAGCCTCAGTCTCCAACCCGGAGTCTATGTCTATAACGTACGAATCAAATCCGCATCAGGCAAATATAGCACGATGGCAGGTAAAATCATTATTACAAGATAAGCCTATGAAACAAATCGCTTGAATCAACTGAAATCGAAACAATAACAAACAAAAAACAATAACAAATGAAAAGAATTCTTATTTCTCTCGCAGCTGTGCTTTGTGTTGCAGCAAGCAGCATGGCTGAACAAACACCAAATCCCGTCATTACGGCGATGCCTTCCTTGTCGATCGCTCCGGACGCACGTGCAGCCGGTCTGGGTGATGTAGGTGTGGCTACAGAAGCAGACTTTAACTCCCAGTACTGGAACCCCGCTAAGTACGCTTATATGTACTCCAAGGGTGGTATCACAGCGAACTACACGCCTTGGTTGCGTAAGTTGGTAGGCGACATCGACCTGGCTTACCTCGCCGGTTTCTATAACTTCGGTGACCTCGGTGGCGGTATCGGTGCCAGCTTCACCTATTTCTCGATGGGTAATGTAGCCCTCACGGATCGTGAAGGAACGGTGCTCCAGGATGTACGTCCGAACGAGTGGGCGCTCGACCTCAGTTATTTCCGTAAGTTACACGAGTACGTATCTATGTCGGTAGCGGTTCGTTTCCTCTATTCGGACCTCAACAACGGCGTGAACAACGGCGGCACAGAGATGCACCCGGCTTGGTCTATGGCCGCAGACATCGGTCTGTACTATCGTCAGCCGATCGAGTTACCGATGGGTACCAGCCATTTCGCTTTAGGCTTCACCCTCAAGAACCTCGGTGGTAAGATGACTTATGCCGACGACGGAAGCAGTAACTTCATTCCTGCCAGCATGAACCTGGGTGTGAGCTACGAGTTGCCGCTCAACAAGTACAACTTCCTCACCTTCAACCTCGAGACCAACAAGATGCTTGTTCCGACCCGTAAGTCCCGCTACACAGCCGGCTTCGACCCGAACGACGAGAACACCTGGCAGATGTCGCAGGAGGCTTACTCAGACCTCAACCCGGCTCTCGGTTGGTTCCGTTCCTTCAACGATGCGCCGACCGGTCTCAAGGAGGAGTTTGACGAGGTTCGTTGGGGTGCCGGTATCGAGTACAGCTACAACAAGCAGTTCTTCGCCCGCGTCGGTTACAGCTACGAGAACATCTGGAAAGGTAACCGTAATGTGGTCACCTTCGGTGCCGGTTTCCACCTCTCTATCGTCACACTCGACGTATCATACTGCGTAGGTCTGGCGGCATCCAACCCGCTCGACCAGACGATGCGCTTCACGCTCGGCTTCGACCTCGCAGGCATCAAGGATCTTGTGAACAACAAAAAGAAATAGTCCTTCGGACTATGAAATTTGACAATTCCATGCGAATTGGCTTTGGATATGATGTACATCAATTCTCCCCTGACCGCCAACTGTGGTTAGGGGGAATTGAGGTGCCGTACGAGCTCGGTCTCTTAGGGCACTCCGACGCCGATGTGGTCATTCACGCGCTGTGCGACGCCCTCTTAGGCGCATGTGCGCTGCGCGACATAGGCTATCATTTTCCGGACACCAAAGGAAACGAATACGAGGGGATTGACTCCAAGATTCTTCTTCGCCGCACGATGGAGCTGATTCGCAAAGAAGGATACGAACTGGGTAACTGCGATATCACCGTCTGTGCGCAGGCTCCTAAACTCAATCCGTATATCGAACTTATGCAGGCGTGTCTGGCCGAGGTGATGAACGTCGCGCCCAACCAAGTAAGTATCAAAGCCACTACCACGGAGCATCTGGGCTTTGTGGGGCGCAAAGAAGGAATAGCCGCCTATGCTGTGGTTCTTGTCCATTAGTTTATCGCTTCTCACCAACCTCATGCAGTTGGGCGGTGATCCGAAGGTGGTCGAGAAAGACGGCCCGTACGAGCGGATCGCCTTGACCGACAGCACCTCGCTCGAGGTCTATCAGGCGCCGGACTCTATCTTCGTCGTCTTCACCGCCTGCGCGCCGCAGTGCTCCTCGTGCGCGCGTATATATAATAAGGAGTGGCAACTACTCCAAACGGTAGAACCACCCTTCTCTTCTCTCTTTCCCCTTGCGACCATCGAGAACGGCCGCATCGTCTGGAAAGACAATGATACTTGGAACTATAACGATTAACGGTTCGCGTACGCGAGTGCGTACAGATGCATCTGCTTGAGCATCGCTGCTACGCCGTTAGAGCGCGTCGGGCTCAAGTGTTCGCGCAGTTGAATAGCGTCGATGAAGTATAAGTCTGCATCGACGATCTCTTTGGGCGTATGCCCGCTGAGCACATGGATCAGCATCGCCACTATACCGCGCACTAAGATCGCATCCGAGTCGCCGGTGAAGTAGATCTTCCCCTCTTCGAACCGACAGGTGAACCACACCTGAGACTGACAGCCGTCAATCTTATTGCTGTCGTTCTTGTCCTCCTCAGGCATCTTAGGCAACTGTTTGCCGTAGTCGGTTATCAGTTCGTAGCGGTCCAACCAGTCGTCAAAAGCCTCGAACTCTTCGATGATCTCGTCTTGTAATTCGTTGATACTCATCCTTTTATCATTTTATAGATTTGTTCTGCAATCCGCTCGTCGGACTGCTCGTCGCATATCTCCACGTCGATCGTGTGATGCGCTTGGCTGTAGAACGGCTCGCGCGCTTCCAGTTGCGGCGCGATGAACGCCAGCAGCTCTTCTTCCGTCCTGCCTTGCAACACCGGCCGCTCACTCAGATCGGTCAGACTCAATCGCTTCGCCAGATGCTCGGGTTTCCAGCGGATATAGATGCTCGTTCCTAACTCTCTGAGGCACTCCATGTTGTCCTCCCAGCAGGGATAGCCGCCGCCGGTGGCATAGATGATCTTGTCAAAGGGAATCTGATCCGCGAGGTCTTCGACGACGTATTTCTCTTTCTTGCGAAAGTCCTCCAGGCCGTAGGTGCGGATATAATCGGCAGTCGAGAGACCGTGTATCTCCTTGAACGCCTCGTCCAGATCCACAAAATGCCAGCCGAGTTTGTCGGCCAGCAGACGCCCGGCAGTCGTCTTTCCGGCGCCCATATATCCCACCAGGTATATCGGAAGTTCCATCAGCACTTGATTTCTCCGCCCTCAAAGCACCATTTCTTACCCGGATACTGTTCCGGCCAGTGGGTGTTGTGGGTGGACATGATGACGGTGATACCCGCCTGACTGATCGAGTACAGGAGGTCCATAATCTCTTTTCCGGTCTCGGCATCAAGGTTACCTGTCGGCTCATCGGCCAGAATGAGCTCGGGTGAGTTGAGCAGCGCACGCGCAATCACCACACGTTGCTGCTCGCCGCCGGAGAGCTCGTAGGGTTTCTTGTAAGCCTTCGTCTCCATGTTCACATGTCGCAGCACCTCCTGCACATGGTTCTTCATCTCCACCTTGTTCTTCCATCCTGTGGCACGCAGCACGAAGAGCAGGTTGTCCTCCACGGAGCGATCCGTCAAGAGCTTGTAGTCCTGGAAGATGATCCCCATGCGGCGACGCAGATACGGCAGTTGGCGACGACGGATATGCAGCATGTCATTGCCTAAGACCACCGCCGTCTCACCGGCTGCGATAGGCAGGGCGCCGTAGAGCGTCTTCATGAACGAAGACTTGCCGCTACCCACCTTGCCCAGCAGATAGATCATCTGGCCGTTCTCGACTGTCAAGTTGACGTCGTGCAGCACGATCTGGTCTGCCTGATGGATCTCAACGCCCTTATAATGAATCAGTTCGGCCATTACTCGTCCTCCTGTTCCAGTTTCGCTTCTATCTGAGCCAACTGCGCCTTGAGCGCCTCTATCTTCGCCTGCATGCTCTCCACGAGCTTGTTCGCCGTCTTGGACTTAGCGGTGAAGAAGAGGATGTTGTTCTCTGCGGTCTTGATCTCCTGTTTGAGACGTTCGTGCATACGACGCAGGCTGTCTCCGCCTTTGGCCATAAACGCTGCCCGCTGTTCTTCGCGCTCACGTTTGCGTTCCTCGCGCGCTTTCTGACGCTCCAGGTACTCTTTGTGCTTGCGCTCCCTCTCTTTGCGGCGTTCACGCAGCTCTCTGAAGTACTCCGAGCGGGTGTTGAAGAACCTGTCGCACTCGGCGCGATACTCGTCGTAGATGGACTGGTTGTATTTCTTAGGCGCAAAACCGATCTTTTTCCACGCGGTCTGCAGTTCCTGCACTTTCGCTGCCAGTTCCTCCCACTGCTTTGCCGTGAGCGGCTCACCGTTGACGATCGGCTCGTTGATGGCCTTCAGCGCTTCGATGATGGCGCGTTTGCGCTCCAAGTTCTCCTGCTCTCTGGCGTGCAGCTGGTCGAAATATGCCTGGTGCTTGCGGTTGATGATGGTCGAAGCGCTCTTGAAGCGGTTCCAAATCTCCTCGCGGAACTCGCGCGCTACCGGACCTATCTCCGCCCACTCGTCGTGCAGTTGTTGCAGGGCGCGGGAAGCCTCTACGATATTCTCGTTGTTCTGCAGACGCTCCGCCGCTTCACAGAGTAAGGTCTTGAGCTCCAGGTTCTTCTTGAAGTCCAAGTCGCGCAGCTCGATGTTGATCTTCACCAGGTCGTAGAACTGCTCCTGGTACTGCTGGTAAGCCTTACGCACCTCTTGCGTGTGCGTAGCGGGAACAGGACCGATGGTCTTCCACTCCGCCTGCAGTTCGCGCATGCGCTGGAGGTTCGCCATCACGCCTTCGGCGTTAGCGCCCTCTACCATCTGACGCATCACGTCCAAGATAGCCTGTTTGCGGGCCAGGTTCTCTGCCTGTTCTTTCGCTTCCTCTGCCGCTACCTCTGCGCGCTTGGCTTTATACTGCGCCAGGAGTTCTTTGAATTCGTCTTCGAACTCTTCAGACTCCTCGCTGTAGAACTGCGTCTTGATGCGATCTACTTGCTCTTTGATACTTGCTACATCTTGCTCAAGAAGGGCTTTCAACTCCTCTACGAGCTGCTCTCTGTTTTGTGCCATACAATAAGATTAGAATTAGAAGTTATACTTCGTCATAAGTTGTAACCGATGGTTGGTGACCCAGTGTAAATCGGTGTCAGCCAATCCATGCGCATTGAGAATGCCGGACTTGCCATACTGAACGGAAGTGATCTCGTACTCCAAGCCCAGTTGGAACTTACCGACCGTATATAGCAGCGTCGGACTCAGACGCCACATCTGATTCATGTTGTTGCCGCGGGGGTAATAATAGTAAAGCAGAGATTTCCCATCTGCTGTCTTTTCATCTATGATACCATCTCCATTGGGGTCATACAAAGCCTCTTTGGTGCCGAAGTTATGGATGTAACCGCCAAAGAGGATACCCTGCAGCTTCTGCGGGTGTTTGTCTTCCTGCTTACCTACCTTGCCGCCGTACACGAGGCTGATCCAGCTGCTCGAAGTGCGTGTCGGCGTATATTCCCACGATCCGTCCGCATTCACTTTCTTCACGCCGTAACCGCCGTTCATGTTCATGTGCTCGCCGGCTTCTGCGAAGATCGTCTTCGCCTTGACGGAGAACTCGCCTTTCTTGTATTGCAGATAGAGGAAAGGCGATGCGGTCGTGATGCGGTCGTTGACGCGCACTTTGACGCCGCCGGCGTCTGTTCCGAGGTGTCTCGGGCTGATACTGAGCACATCTGCACCCACACGGAAGAGCACACCTTTGTCGTGCACGCTCAGGCCCAAGTACGCCTCCGGCGTCTTGCTGTAAGCGATATACTCCGCCGATGCGCCGTCGGGTCCCTGCGAGATATACTGCATTTGCCAGAGACCTGCCGCCGTCAAGGTCACGAACTTACCCAGGCGCGCGTCCATCTTCACTTGAGGACTGCGGTTGAACGGACCAAACGGAGCTCCGCTGTTGAGCGCTATCACGTCGCACAGGTCGGCTGCCATCGGATGCCAGGTCTGACCGATCGTCAGGTCCACGCGGGCAAAGTCCTTCCCCATCTTCAGGCTGTCCCATCCCAGCGTCAAGTACGCCTGACGAAGACGCAGCTGGGCCGTTCCCGTCAGTTTATGGGTACCGCTTCCTACCTTGTCCAAGCCGGCATAGAAATCCGCCTCGATCTTCGCGCCGAACTCTGTTCCGCGCCATTGATAGCCTACGATATTGAGGCCCACACGGGTGGTCAGGCTCAGGAATCGGAATGTACTGATCGCGTTCAGGTCATCACCATACGCATTGGGACTCACGTCCTTCGGCTGGTAGTTGTACATGTCGCCTGTTCCGGACATCGACTCACGGCTGTCGAACGTGAAATAGTTACGGATAAAGCCGTAAGGCTTGAAATGCTGCTTGAGATGGCTCTTGACCGCCTCTTTCTTGGCTACCTTCGTCGAGTCCTGTGCCGCATACGCCGGCATCAGAAACATAGCACAAAGAGCAAAAACGAATAGTCTTTTCATATTAGAAAGGGAATAAAAGCAGTACACCATAGGACAATGCTATTCCGGAGAGGCCCACAATAAGGCCTACTTTGATCATCTCGTTGGTCTTGATCAGTCCGGTCGAACAAGCGATCGCATTCGGCGGCGTAGAGATCGGGAACAGCATCGCAAACGAGGTCGAAGCCGCTACACAGACGAGCAGTGTGGTCACACCACCGAAGCCTGCGAGGCTCTCGCTCATCGCGCTTCCTACCACAGCCAGGATCGGCACCAATAGGTTAGCCGCCGACGAGTTGGCAATGAAGTTACTGAGCAACCACCCCAGCACACCGGCAATGACGAGCACCGCGATCGGAGACCATTGGCCGAACGGAATAGACTCTACCAGCGCTGCCGCCAGACCGGTCTTGTTCAGCGCTGTACCCAACGCAAAACCACCGGCTACCATCCACAGCACGTGCCAGTCGATCTTCGCGAAGTCATCGCGGGTGAAGATACCCAGCACCGCGAACACCGCAAACGGAATAAGCGCGACTACGTTCGAGTTCAGTTTGGTGATCTCGCCCGTCATCCACAGCAATATCGTACCCAGGAAGGTGATCGTCACTACCCAGAAGTGCCAGTTCTTATCGCTCTCGCCGGTGATGTTGATCTCGATCTTTTGGGCTTTGAACGGATAGAGGAACTGCAGCAACCACCACGCAAAAACGATCATCACGATCACTACCGGCACAAAGCGCAGCATCCATGCCGCAAAACCGATCTCCACGCCGTTAGCGGCCAACTGACCGATCGCGATCGCGTTCGGAGGTGTACCGATAGGCGTACCCAGACCGCCGATGTTTGCCGCGATAGGAATAGCCATCGCCAGACTCATACGTCCGCCGCCATCGGCAGGAAGCGTCTTGATGACCGGAGCCAGGAAGGCCAGCATCATCGCTGCGGTGGCGGTGTTACTCATGAACATCGACATGATACTGATCAGTACCAGGAAGCCTAAAAGTACCATGCTCGGCTTCGTGCCGAAGGGCTTGAGCAGTATACGCGCCAGATAGACGTCCAGGCCTACCTTGCTCGCGGCAATAGCCAATACGAAGCCGCCCAAGAACAGCATGATGATCGGGTCGGCAAAAGCGGCCATCAACTCCTTGAAGTTGACCAGCGAACCCATCGTCTCGTTCGTAAAACCTTTGTTAGAAACGGCCAACAACAGCAACACAATCGTGCTCACCGAGGTCGCCCAAGCAGGGATGATCTCGAACATCCACATCAACGCTGCGTAGCAGAAGATGGCGATCGTGCGTTGCTGCACTACCGTCAAACCCTCAATGCCGAACATCGTGCTCGGCGCAAACCACAAGAACAGCACCAACACAAGTGTCAGCGGTGCCAATACATGATTTTTAACGTTCAATTGCATCTTTGTTTGTTATATTTTTGTACCTATTTTTTTCAAAACGGGCGCAAAATTACAACTTTTTTATGATATACGCAAGCGCGCGAGGCATTTTTTTTTATTTTTGCCAAGCCCACTGTACAAAGCACACTTATTCGATGCACTGACCGGTGAGGCTAAACACATGCCCGCCGACCAGGATCAGCATCTGTCCGTCGCGCAGGATCTTCGTCGCAGCAGGCCCTGCCGGCGTGTTCTCCAAGCCCTCGTGCGGGTCGATCGGCTCCTCTACATAGGCCGTCTCCAGCACGCTCACCTCGACCGACTGACCTTTCTTCTCGCCCCATATGTACTCCACCAGCTCCGGGAAGTCAATGAACGGATTGCGGTTGCCCTGTTTCTTGTCGCTCTTGTTAAAGGCCGGGTTGCCGTAGATGACCTCGTTGCGCAGTAACTCTTTCTCCGACACCGGGTCCTGACGATGCCATTTGAGCATCAGCGCCGCCGTATAATTGCTCAAGCCCAGGTTCTCGTCCGTGAACGCACCGCCCGACCAGTTCTCGCACTGACCGGCATAACGCGTCGCCATATAGAAATAGCCGCGCGCGATATCGCCCTTGTACTCGTCCGCCACCTCATAGACCGTTCCCGAGTACTCCTGCCAATCCGAGCTGCCTAACCGACCGATCTCCTTGCATTTATTCGAAGACAGAGACGAACCGTTCTCGCACTCGCCGTACAGGTACGAACTGCGGTGGCCGTTCGCTTTGCAGTCCGTCGGAAAGACATGAAACGCATCGGACCGCATCGGCTCGTTCTCGTTAAACCACGACTGCGGAACAGTGTGCTCTCTGTTCATTCCGCCGCCCACCGACGATGTGTTCGACCATGTGATAGCACCACTCGTCGTGAACGTGCAGTCGGTGTACATATCGATCACATGCACGCCGTCGGCATTCTCCGTATCCGACCACTGCATCAGGATACCTAACTGCTTGTAACACACCGCCGTATGGTTGCCGATCACACCCTGAAGAGCCAGTCGCAACTCGTTCTCGCTCTGACCGTTCACCGGCGCATAGTACAAGCGCAGATCCACAGAGGACGTGATCTCCGCCCAACTCAGCTGCGCGCAAAAGAGCGCCACAAAGAAAAGGTATTGTTTTTTCATGATATCTTGTATTTTATAACATCTCGTGTAAAATCTCACTCACGGTAGGGTGCGGGAAGACGACCTGCTCGAACTCGGCCGTCGTGTAACCCATACGCACAGCGAACGAAGCCGCGGACACAAACTCCGAGCACGGGTTGCCGATCATATGCACGCCTAACACGCTGTGGTTCTTCGCGTCGATCACCATCTTGCATAGTCCCGTCTCGCCTTCGTTCTCCGCCATAAACCGTCCGGAGTACGTCATCGGCAACCGACGCACCTCGGTCTCGATCTGCATCTCAGCCGCCTGCGCCTCCGTGATACCCACCGACGCGATCTCGGGGTTCGTATACACCACAGAAGGGATGGCATTGTACGCGATACGTTGCAGCGGGATCGTTTTGAGCATCCGGCCGACAGCCACCTCTGCCTGACGACTCGCTACGTGCGCCAACATGATCTTCCCCGTCACATCACCGCAGGCATACACGTTCGGCAGGTTGGTCTTGCAGAAATCATCCACCACGATCGCCCCGCGGTTCAGTTCCAGTTCCTTCAGCGCCTCCACCCCACTCAGGTTCGCCCGCCTACCGACCGAGACGAGTATCCGCTCGGCTGTTATAGTCTTTGCTCCTTCAGCGTCAGCGGTCCTTACTCCTGACTCCTCTATTGACTCGACTTTAGTCGATGTCAATATCGTAATTCCGGCTTTGCGGTATTTCTCCGCCAGCACCGCCACTACCTCCTCATCCAGGTTCGGCAGTATCCGCGGCATCGCTTCGACGACCGTCACCGGCACACCTAACTCGTGATACAGCGTCGCGAACTCCATGCCGATCACACCGCCGCCCACGATGACGATGGACTTAGGCAACTCACTCGCCGCCAGCGCGTCCGTACTGTCCCATACAGCAGGGTTGTCCTGGATGCCGGGGATCGGGGGAACGAAGTTCGTCGAGCCCGTACAGATCATCAGGTTCTCTGCCTCGTACGTCTCGCCGTTGCACTCGATGAGCCATTCGCCACTCGCCGTTCGCCTTTCGTCCTTTATTTTCGCAAAACCATTCACCACCGTACAGTGCTCATTGTTAAGGCGCTGCTTGATACCCGCTACCAGCTTGCGCACCACGATCGTCTTGCGTTTCTGCATCGCACCGAAGTCGAATGCCACGTCACCCGCCGTCACGCCGTATTTCTGCGCATGCGTCGCGTTATAGTACTGCTTCGCGCCGTACAACAGGCTCTTCGTCGGGATACAACCCACATTCAGGCACGTACCACCCAGACTGTTCTGCTCAAACAGCACCACATCCTTACCGGCCTTACTCGCCTTCTCTGCCGCAGTATATCCCGCCGGCCCACCACCAATTACTGCAAGAAAAAATTTCATATTTAACAACTTAATAGTTTAACAGTTTAACAGTTTAACGTTCGCAAATATATGCGAACTGCCTCCGCAATCATCTCCGAGCAGGGACGTTTCTCGTAATATTCGGGAGTGCGTTCTGCTGGACGGGGATCAACACTCCCTTTAGGAGCCAACCCCAACAGTTCCGCGCAAATCAAACTCCCGTACTGCCCCTTAAACTCTCCTGCCAACTGCTGCACAAACGCATAGTTCGCCATCTTGCCTTCGTTATCATGCGGCGTCGCACTCCCCTTCTCCAGCCCCGCCAGCATGAACATACCGCTCGCCGCACCGCAGACCAACCGCATACGCCCCATCCCGCCGCCGAACGAAGCGGACAAACGGAGGGCGAGTTGTTCGTCCTCGATTCCGTACATATCCGCGCAGGAGGCAAACACCGCCTGAGCGCAGTTAAAACCCTGCTTGAAAAGCTCCACCGCCCGCTGAGCCCGTCTCTCTATCTCCACATTTTCCATGGTTAATATTGTCGTTTACAAAATTGTGCGCAAAGGTACGAAAAAAAAATGACATATGCAAGAAAAAGAAAAAAGTTTTTGCTCGACGATGCCCTTCGGGCTGCTAAAACGCATAAAAAATCCCGTACACTCGATATGTACGGGATTTTTTGTACGCGCATGTACGCGGATTTAATAAGGTGTTAACCACCGAAGTTATCGAAGCGGATGTCCGATTTGATAATTTTGGGGGATAATTCTTCCTGAAAAAACAATTTTGCAGAGCAAAGACAAAGACGTGAGGTTTACCGAACACCTTATTGGGGGAAAGAAAAAATCCAATCAACAAAGCCGTGAATGTAACGAACTCCTTATTGAGGAAAGAAAAATATGCAACTGCCAGTTGCGCAATTAGTTAAAGATGTGCGAATCTGTGAATGTGTGAAAGTGGCTCTCAATTCAGTTTTTAGTTCTATGGCAATCTATGCTGTACCAACAAAGTAAGATGGTTGGTACAAGGACTTTTACGAAAGAATAGATTGCCCAAGAACGGAGGAATAAGATGTGGTCGGTGCACAAATAAGATATGCCGGAAATAAGTTGGAGCAAGATAGGAATACATAATGCGCATGCTCCGATAATCATGGCGATACGTAATGATTTGGAGATTGTTCCGGCACTATTTTCCCGATAAAGCATCCATACCCAAACAGAACTCAATATAGGAAGAACTACTCTCCAAAACTCTGATAAGACCAGATAATAAACGCCTGTAATTCTGACGGGCAATACCATCGCCTCTGCTGATGCGATTAGTAAGGAACCAGCAAGAATATATGTTACTACTCGATAACTCTTTTGAGGTGCGTCTAAGTTTGTGTTAGTTTTCAACGCAGCCACAATGATCGAAAGCATGCAAACAATTAGGAATGCATACCAAGTAACAAAATATAGTTCTCTACTGATGGAATAAGCGCCAAAAGCCGTATTAAAAGCATCATGGATAGGATCCCTGAGTCGTAATACTACATGAATGGCATATAATGTTATGCCGATTGCAGCGATAAGGGTTGTAGTTTTGAAAGATAGTTTCATATTTTTGGGGATTTAGCGATTTATAATATCAGTGTTTAAAGTTTGGCTGGCTCTTCTGGAATGATATGGTTGGCCATAATATAGATATTCTCTGTTCCGAAGGTGTTTCGGCGATAGCGGATATCATCTACGGCCTTGAGGACATCCAAGATTGAGTTCTCGAATGTACCAAGGAGTGTATGTAATGCTTGCCGCTGAGCGCAGATAGTATCATAGTGCAGGTGGAAGTATATCTTTTTCTCTTCTTCTGAGTAGTCGCACACTAGTTTCGCGAAAAGATGATCTTGCGAGTACCGTGCGCATAGAATCATTGCAGCCAACCGATTCTCTGGTGTGAAATCAAGTGTCTCTACGTTATAGCAGCGGAGTAAAACCATGCCGGATGTAGTTTGAGCAAAGGCATTGACGCGCGCTTCCATGAACTTGAATTCATAGCGATTCCAACCACCTTTAGCATGATGCCTTTTCAAATTGATTTTATATTGAAGGGCTATCTTTTTCAGCAGTTCATCTCCACTGATAGGCTCCTCTTGTTTCAGTCCTAAGTGGCAATCATCGCAGGCATTTTCAAGATCAACTATACGGCAATATTGGTCCAAGAAGTG
Organism: uncultured Bacteroidales bacterium; assembly: GCA_902774075.1. Taxonomy (GTDB): domain Bacteria; phylum Bacteroidota; class Bacteroidia; order Bacteroidales; family Paludibacteraceae; genus Colicola. The sequence goes on along the minus strand of CACYGT010000022.1, from coordinate 6,761 downwards.
CTTGTCCATATTACGCAATATAGTTCCGGCATAAATGAGAAGTGCCGCTGTCAGAACCGGAAGCAAGCAGATGGTGATAAATAGAATGTCTTCTTTCATGCCAGAGTCTGCCCCTCTTCCGGTAAGCAGGACAAGTCCTGTTATACATGCGACATAGAGCACTAATAAAAATCGCCCAAAACGCTTAGCCCATCTTGCTCGTTTCCAAACGACTTCAGTTTCCGAAAATGGATAGTCAGAAAGTCGGGTGATGGTTAATAGGAACATTGTCAATGCGCCTATAAATATAGCACTTAGATAGAAGAAGCCTGCAATATCTCGCAACATCCACCATTTCGGCCATGCTAATACATAGGTTACGCAGTGACTTAGCATAACGGCAGTAGCCACTACATAAGCAGTGCTGCAGGCAAGGGCAAAATATTGCGTAGCATTTGAGGTCTTGTCGTTTGAGTTATAGGCATGGCACAGCCAAAGGGTTACTGCGAGAATGACAGGAACAATCAGTTCATGCCAGTAGAAAATATTGGGGATTGTCCCGTATGAGAACGCGGGAATGATGCAACCGCTCGCAAATTCAAAAGCCAGGGCGAGAGTCGCGATGCAGCCTACGGCAAGTGACCATTTATTTCTTTTCGGCAATGCGCTGGGATAGTTATATACGCCCCAAAAGAAGATAGCCATTGATAGCAGATTTATCACTCTGCACGCATTGCGAATAATTCGCTCCGGCATGGAGGAGACGATAATATCCCAAAAACCGAACCAATTGGACATTGCGTACTCTGCCAAGAAGAAGATAGCAGCGATGCTCATGCCGATTGCGGCGATGAGGGTAGTTGTTTTAAAAGAAGGCTTCATATGGAGTTATTTTTTAGAGGTTAATTGTATGCACTTAGAACAATCCGCAAAGAAGTCGTGCTTCATTGCAATAGAGATACGTGCGAGTTGATCCGTGTGGAGCGATTGCGCACGGAGAAAACGATAGCAGTTGGTACGTTCAATGCCCAGTTGTTCTGCTAACCAAGTTACTGACTGATCTTGTCGGGTTAATTCGGCTCGAATAAGCGAACCTACATGGATCGGATAAGGATTCATAGTTAATAAAGGGTTTAAGTTTAATTAAGTTAGGTCTAATGGCTTTCGGCTGTGGTCATATACCTTTTACCGAAATCCGGTGAAAAAGGTAATACAATTTTTTCATATTTGCAAATCGTCATATCATTTTTACGAATTTTGATACAGGTATGATTCAAGAGGCATGGAACTATTCTCCTTGATTTGCTCGCGTAAGGCTGCAACTTTTTTCTGCACCACATGCACACAATTAAATAAATATAATATATGTTTCTGCAAATCTCTTAAAGAGTTTAGTTCGATAGAATCGTACTTAATATCAAAATAGATTAGCCCCTTTTCTTCGTCATGATAGGCAACATAGCGATTTAATGCATCTTCTCTGTGTAACTCGTTACAGATATGCAAAGATGCAGCATATAACTCAGGAGTGTATGGCAATTCATCAACACGATGCGCGCAAATTTCAATATATCTCGTACCCGTACTCGCGTAGCACTCAACGATTCCTTGTTCATAGGAGAAACGATACTTCTTGTACTCTTCTTCGTCATTTTGCTCTATTAAATCCATGCGTGTGTGAAGTATCTTACGCTCAAACTCTTGCATAAATTCCACACCAGTAGTTGCTGATACCGGCTCTTTCCCAGCTATTTCGATACTCACGCAATCAGCAAAGAAATCATGCTTTAACAATACAGATAATTGACGTAATTGATCTGTGTGAATAGATTGCGACCGCAACAACCGATAACAATTCGGGCGTTGCATGTTGAGCTGCTCTGCCAACCATGCAACAGATTTACCCTGACGCTCCAATTCGGCACGAACCATGTTTCCTATATGTACAGAAGGCATCTCCATAATACTACTGTTTGTTTGTTTTCGAGTGCAAAATTACAACAAAAAAATGACACTCGCAAATTTGAATGTCACTTTTAATTATTTTGATAATTTCAGATAAATTCTGTTTCTATTAACTTATTGTATTTGTGCGATTTATGATCTCGCAGAAAGCAAAGTGTATCAATTTTGGATTAAATACACTATTCCTCATCAAAGTACGTAATCGCGCGACGATAGAGGTTAGTGCGTGTTTCTCTATGTATTTCCTGTCCGTTGATTTCTTTCACTATTGTCTCAATCCATTTCTCAGAGTGCCAATTACCGTATTGATCAAAATCTCCGTATATGTGTTCGTCTGTCCGCGTATAAGTCGGTTTTGGATTCTCAAATGGATTCGGAAATACCTCATCAGGATAATTGAACCATTTCAAATGACTATATACTTCTTGATCCCAACTATTATATTTCGCTGTACGTACCGTTTCCAATTCTCCGGAATCATCATAGGTATATACGGTTTCTACTTTTAACTCTTCTCCATCTGCGGATTTCTCTGTTGTGATTTCACGCTTTCGCCTTTTGTTGTCTTCCGGTCGTTCTTCTCGCTTTATACCTCCTTCAATAACAATCGGCTCTTCATCCGGCAATAATAAATTACGGACAGTCGTCTTTATATGCCGTCCTTCTTCGTCATACTCAGACTCCGTGAGTTGCATATTATGGAACAAGTCGACAAAGTCATACACAATCTTTCCGAAGCGGTTATACTTAGTTACATGTATCTCCTTCCAAATCGGAGAATCTGTACCTTCATATTCAACCGCTTTGTAGGTGGTTTCTGTTTTTATTTGAGGTGATTGTTGCATGGTTATACTATTTCCCATTCGATTTCATAACTCTTGTCTATCAGGGTTACTCTTATGATATGTATTATTTGTCCTTCTCTTAATTCGTTCACAATTCTAGGGCCATTATAAGAATACGAATCCCTATTATATAAAGGATTAAGGCGAATAGTTACCGGTTCTTCTATAAATGTCTCTCCGTCTAAGCAATTATAGTAGCAATCGCAGAAGGTGCAAGTTAGAGTTGTATTATAGTGTCCGTTCAGTGCTCTATTGTAACTAGTCGCCTGAAATACTTTAGCCTCCAGTTGTGCGTCTTTGTAAGGAGCCTTTACTATTTTGTAATATCCTTCTCTTGGATTGTATTCCCCAGCTTTGGATGAGGCTTTTGTCTTGAAATAAGAATGTATGTCTTTGCCCGTTCTGCACCAACCTTGTATTTCTTCTATATTACGATTTTCTTTTTGGTATTGTAAAAATTCATCCGCAGTAAGTTCTAATCCAGCAGGAGGAAATGAGAGTGGAACTTGCCCCATTCTATATATTTCTGCAAGCGATCGGTCAACTGGTTTGTCTGATTTCTCATACTCTTGAATCTTCCTTGTCAGAAAGGATTGCCATTGTTCTTTGCATTCTTCCCAAGTCCTAATGGTATTAAATTTTTTATCAATCATAATAACCTCAATTGTTTCTGGTTAACTTCAAATATTACATATGTGGTGTTCATACAATCATAATGCCGGATGTAGACTAATCTTCGTTTCGAGCCTTCCAAATCCTATACTTATCACCATAAAAATATGAGACGACAACATTATATGGTCTTATTGTTAGGTGAAGTTCTCCACTACCATAACGATATTTTATTTCTATCTCTCCAGATATCTCATCTTCTGAAGCATTTAATATCTGCTCACGACTCACGGCAAATGTTTTTTCTTGTTGCGGACAAGAAACAGAAACATATGCTCCCAAATCCTTATTTATGTGTACATAGCACGTTCCAGATGTAGGAACTGCATGAAAGTCAAACTTAGAGTTTCCCCAACGATACTCATAGATTGCTACTGAACATCTAAAATCTTCAGCTATCACGCCAACCACCATCATGGTCATAACAGAAATTAAAAAAAGTTTTTTCATAACCTGCTTATTTTGGAATCTACTCTTCAATGGATTTTTCGATACTCTCCATTGTTATCGGTTATCTATTAATGTCATCCATTTGCCAAAAGTAACCTTTGGAATGTTTGTCTATTCATTATACTCGCTCACGAGAGAGATACGGGACAGATACGAGACAATAAATCAGTCACAGTCACATTTATCCCAAGTGATAAGAAATATTAGCGGCATTATAATTGATTTTTTAAAATCGTCTGCAAAGGTACTATAAAAAAGTGACATGTGCAAATTTGAAGGTTATTTTCATTTAATTTGAGAAAACCAGAGGTAACCCATGCCTATAGTCGGACTACATGATATTTTCGTTAGAGTACTAACATTGCTTTACTCATATTTATCCTTACTGCCTCCGCAATATGGGCAGGTTTTATTCTTATCATTGAACTGTTCCATTTCGGTGTTTTTATAATTATCTACTCGAACAATAGGAATGATATGGTAGAATAGTATATTGGCTTTACTAAATGGTTATTATAAATTTTCGTTCGCTAATGCTCGTATTTTACGAGTTTATTTCCATAGATCCCATACTTGGCTGTATGGCATAGTCTCCCAAGATGCCATACGTTCGGGATGGTCGGTTAACAAATAATCCTTTTTTGCACAGACAAATCTAACCATACATTGGTCTCCACGGGAAAATACGTTAGCCTTATTTTGCGTAATATTCCATACTACCGGCACTGCAATATGATATGGTATCCGCTCATGACCTTGTTCCATGTACGCATTCATTGTAATACCCACACCAACTGAAGGCGGATCAAAGTCTGGCATTTCCGGTACATATATCATGCTGAGGCACGGTGTGGGTGTATTTACCAAAATACCAATAGTCATTCTGGGCGTGTGAAGACCATCCAAGTCTAATGAAGGAGAATCTATTTGTACTTTTTCTGCCATCTTGTATTTTTCTATACCAAGCCACATTTGGAGATAGATGTCAAAAAGCCACTGGTGTATTTCTTTAGGTGACAGATGGTCACTTACGGCACTTAGCATAGCCCCACTCCCTGGAATAGCGATGTCTTCCCATTTGGGGAACTCAAAAAAAAACTCCCATTCTTGAACATGCGCCATATACTCTTCCTGGGTCTCAAAGCAAAGAGGAGGAAGCATGTTTTCTAGGAAGCTATGCATTTCCCAAGTTCGTTCATTGCCATCATCGTCTAACATACGTAACACATTATATGATTCTACATGTTGCTCGTTATTATGTGTGAAGGTTAAATCGATAGTTTTGTTTTCTGTTTTCATAGTGATATGTTGGTGAAAATTTTAATCTCTAAGGACTTTGAATATTCAGCAAAGAAATCGTATTTCATTGCTATAGATAAACTCTAATAGCAGTATGAATGGACTGCGCACCTATGATGCGGCTTGCTTTTTTTGCAAATTTTGATACGATTTAATATTATCCATCTACGTCGAAGTTTGAAGAAGCATCCTTCTATATGTCGATGGTTGGCAATGGCTGTTCTGAAGTTTCGAACCATATATCAATATAAGGATTCTTACCTTCACGATCCACTGAGATATCTTTGATTTTTAACTCGGATATACTTCCAAAATGGCCGATAGAAGATAGACGTTGAGATTCTTTATACAAATCATAATACGCATAGATGGCTAATGAAGATATTTTTCCAATTGGATTTGCCACCCAATAGTATTTCCCAAGAAATTTTCCTTCAGACCATAGATTTATATCCCAGATTTCGTCTTCTGTGTACTCATCATACCCCTTTTTGAAATCTGTATGAAATTCTTTACCTTGTTTTACATAGTTTTCTTCTATACTTCTAAGCCATGTCATGATAATACACCGGCTCATATCATTAAAATCATGTTTCATAATCACTTTCGTTTTTACTAATTTTAACGTAAAATTTCGCTTGCTAAATTACTATAAATTTTCACATTTACTAATGTTTCGGTAAAATGATGCTATTCCAAAAGAAAAGCTTTCATTGTATTAAGATATTGAATGCCAGCAGGCATATATAGTGATTCTCGTAATACCGGCCATGTTCCTTTCATGTTAGTATTATCAGCACTCACATGTTCAATAAATATACATAATTTAGCAATTGTATCACCTATTGTTTTACATGAACTATTGTCGTATTTCTTTTCAGGAAAAAGAGTCTTTATTCTATTAAATTTCTCATCTGTTACAATTAAATCATACCCGAGTGACACATTATACACATCTGGCGAGAGAATGAGATCACTGATATTATTATATTCGGTTTGCGTCATAACATTATATAATTTTTCTGCTTTCTCCGTAGTGATTGTTTATCTATTAATGTCATCCTTTTAAAATTCCGTGGGAACGGAGTGTTTCCTTTGCGCACAACAATCTGGCTTCAAAATCTGCTGTGTCTTTAATCAGGACATGGCTTTCTTTTGGTATATAGTACTTTCCACAATACGGACATTTCTGGACCAATGAGGGAACAGCACATTGGGGTAAGGTATGCCTAAAATCCGACCACATGATATTTTCATTATGGTAATAGCATAGTAATTCGAACTTATCTTTGTGCCTCCCACAATAAGGACATATTCTTTTCTCGTCACAGAATACTGACTGTGATGGCATAGTTGAATCTTTCATAACTTTCTCTTTTCGATGGTTATCTAAAGCCGATAGGGTTCGGTTGCTTCTTCTCTGCCGGAAAATCTGCCTGCAGTTTCGGCAATATTTCGCTATAGTCGCTCATGAGCGATTGCATCTCGTTAAAAGCACCGTTAAAATGGAAGGCGAATTCCTTCTTTGAACGGATGTCAGCACGGTAATGT